>JAENVT010000585.1 GCA_016650435.1 Ilumatobacteraceae bacterium | reverse complement strand
TGGAGACGGGCGCGGATGATCGACTTGACCAGTGAGGCGATCGGCGTCGAGGTTCATCCGTCGATGCCCGTCGAGGCGCTGCGCGTGATCGCCGACAAACACGGCGTTGGCTACAACCCGTCGTGGGGCAGCGGCAAGATCATCGAGGAGCTGTTCGAGGCAAAGGCCGAATCGGCGCTGATCCAGCCGACGTTCGTCACCGGTCATCCTGTAGAGATATCGCCTCTCGCTCGGACCGATCGCAACGATCCGTTCCTCACCGAACGCTTCGAGCTGTTCGTGCTCGGGCGCGAATTGGCCAATGGATACAGCGAGCTGAACGACCCGGTGGAGCAACGGGCTCGATTCGAGGACGAACGGACCTCGCGCGAAGCCGGCAACCTCGAAGCCGGAACGGTCGACGAGGACTACTTGCGCGCGCTCGAGTACGGCATGCCACCGACCGGCGGGCTCGGCATCGGAATGGATCGCGTTGCGATGCTGATTGCCGGTGTCAGTTCGATCAAAGAAGTGATCCTCTTCCCGACCCTTCGTCCCGAGGTGACGTAAGTGAGCCGTACGGCGTGGGGACGTGGGTTGGCGACGCTCGCCGCCGATGGTGCGGTACTCGACACGTGGTATCCCGAGTTGGGTCTCGGCGAGATGCCGGCACCGGCGGGCGACGCGCAACATGACCGCGCCGAACGGCACGATGACGTCCGCGGCGTCGATGTGCACGCCGTGGAGATGTCGATCGATCTCGACGCCGCGCCTGCGTCGGCCGGTGACCTGTACCTTCGGCTACATCTGCTGTCGAATCGTCTGTGTCAGCCACGAACAATCAATCTCGACGACCTATTCGGACTGTTGGCGAATGTTGCGTGGTCCAACCTCGGCCCTCTTGCCGTCGATCAGGTCGATGAGGTCCGCTGGAGGGTTCGCAATGCCGGCCAGATCCTGACAGTCCACGGCCTCGACAAGTTGCCGCGCATGACCGACTATGTCGTGCCGAACGGAGTACGCATTGCCGACGCAGACCGAGTGCGCCTCGGCGCGCATCTTGCATCCGGCACCACGGTCATGCACGAGGGCTTCGTCAACTTCAACGCCGGCACGCTCGGTCGTTCGATGGTCGAGGGCCGCATCTCAGCCGGCGTGATTGTGGGTGACGGCAGTGACATCGGCGGCGGAGCCTCGATCATGGGCACGCTGTCGGGTGGCGGGAAGGACCAGATCACAATCGGCGAGCGTTGCCTGTTGGGTGCCGAGGCGGGCATCGGGATCAGCCTCGGTGACGAGTGCGTGGTCGAAGCCGGGCTGTACGTAACGGCGGGCACGTTGGTGAAGATGCCGGATGGCGAGATCGTCAAGGCCAGGTTGCTGAGCGGCGCCGGCGGACTCCTGTACCGGCGCAACAGCCAGACGGGTGCCGTAGAAGCGATACCACGGTCGGTCGCCTGGGACGGTCTGAACGCTGCGTTGCATCACAACGACTGACGGAAGCAATGATGTCCCGGTGATTGATCACTACCGCGCCGCCCGCGGCGAACTCGACAACGGTCCTTTCGCGACGACGGAGATAGTCGTCCGTGGCACACCGATGAGGGTGTTCGTCGCCGCGCCACCCACGTTGCGCATGTTGTGGCAGTTGACGGCTGCGCACGCCGACAAGACGTACATCGTCTATGAGGACGAACGTCTGACTTACGCCGAGGTCGACGCCCGGGTTCGTTCGCTGGCCCACTACCTGCGCGAGACATGCGCTGTCGACCGCGGCGATCGCGTGGCGATTGCGATGCGCAACTTTCCCGAGTGGGTCATCGCTTACTGGGCAACCGTGTCGCTTGGCGCAGCGGTCGTCGGTATGAATGCTTGGTGGACGAGCACCGAGATGGAGTTCGCGCTCACTGACTCCCGACCGAAGGTTTTGATCGCCGACGACGAGCGCGTGGAGCGAGTGTTGCCCATTCTCGACAGCGTGCGTTCCACGACACCCATGCACCTCATCACAGTCCGAACCGATACGCCGCTGCCGGCGGATTCGGCACGATGGGACGACCTGGTCGTGCCGGACGCGGCACCCGACGCATTGCCCGACGTGGACGTCGATCCCGATGACGATGCGTGCATCTTCTACACGTCGGGTACGACCGGCACACCGAAGGGTGCCCAGCTGACCCACCGTGGTTCGATTCACAACATGCTCAACATCGCCTACATGACGACGGCGACCGCGATGGCCGAGGCCAAAGCAGTTGCCGCCGGCGACATTGCGGCACCGGCTGTCGGGCCGGCGGCTCCCAGCCAGCCCGTGCTGATGGCACCGACTCCGCTGTTTCACGTGACGGCGTGCAACTGCCTCCTGCATCCGGCGACACTGGCCGGCGGACGGATCGTGTTCACCCGCAAATGGGACCCGGGCAGGGCACTCGAGCTGATCGAACGCGAACGGGTCACCAACTTCAGCGGCGTGCCGACGATGAGCCGGGAGCTGCTGTCGCATCCCGATTGGGCGACGCGCGACACGAGTTCGTTGATGGGAATGGCAGGCGGTGGCGCGGCCGTCCAGCCCGATCTTGTCGACAAGATCGACAAGGCGCTGGACAACGGAGTTCCTGCCACCGGGTACGGCCTCACCGAGACCCACGGCATCATCACGGCCAACTCGGCCCGGCTGTATCTCGCCAAACCAAGGTCGGCCGGTCCGATCGTGCCGACGCTCGACGTCAAGCTGGTCGACGACGAGGGCAACGATCTTGCAGCGGGACCCGACGTGATCGGCCAACTCTGCGTACGAGGCAGCGTCGTGATCAAGGGCTACCTCAACCGACCCGAGGCCACCGCAGACGCGATTCGCGATGGCTGGTTCAACACCGGCGACATTGCTCGCATCGACGACGACGGCTTCGTGTTCATCGTCGACCGAGCCAAAGACATGGTGTTGCGCGGCGGTGAGAACGTGTACTGCAGCGAGGTCGAAGCAGCTATCTACCAGCACAAGGCGGTTGCCGAGGCGGCCGTGTTCGCGATTCCCGATGACCGGCTCGGCGAGATGGTGGGCGCAGGCCTTGTGCTGCATCCTGACGCGACCCTCACTGAGGACGAACTGCGCGAGTTTCTTGCGTCACGAATCGCCAAGTACAAGATCCCGTCGTCGATCTGGTTCCTCACCGAGCAAATCCCGCGCAACGCCAACGGCAAGTTCGTCAAACG
>JAENVT010000584.1 GCA_016650435.1 Ilumatobacteraceae bacterium | reverse complement strand
GTGCTCGGCACGATCGACGTGTGCGCTTCGATGAAGGCTCGCGTGCACACCCCGGCAGGACTCGACATCGGTGCCAGAACACCCGAGGAAGTGGCCCTGTCAATCCTCGCCGAGATCATCTCGACCAGACCGCGACAATCGGGCCGGCCTGTCGGTGAGGGCGCGCCAACCTCCACCGAATCGGCGATCGACCCGGTGTGCGGAATGAGCGTTGCGATGGTCGATGCGTCGCTGCACCTCGACCACGAGGGCAATCGCTACTGGTTCTGCGGCACCGGTTGCCTTCGTGCGTTCGCCGCCGATCCGCTCGCCTATACATCGTGAGCATCGACCTCGCCACGGTCGACGAGTTGGGTCGCAAGCTCGACGCCGTCGACTACCTCGCTGATCAGGGCTTGGCGACAGCATTGTTCTGTGCGGCTCGTCTGCCGCAGCCGTTATTGCTCGAGGGCGAGGCCGGCGTTGGCAAAACCGAGGCGGCAAAGGCGTTGGCTGCAACTCTCGACACGCCACTGGTGAGGTTGCAGTGCTACGAGGGCATAGACGCCGCCGAAGCGCTGTACGAATGGAACTACTCGCGTCAACTCCTGGGAATCCGCGCCGCCGAGGCAGCGGGCAAGCCGCTCGACAGCGACGACCTGTTCACGCCGGAGTACCTCATCGCCCGCCCGTTGTTGAAGGCAATCGAGCATCCGGGACCACGGCCCGTTGTGCTGTTGATCGACGAGGTCGACCGCGCCGACGACGAGTTCGAGGCCTTCTTGTTCGAGTTGTTGGCGGAGTCGTCGGTCACGATTCCCGAGCTCGGAACGATCACAGCGGCGTTCCCTCCGATCGTGGTTCTCACGTCTAATCGCACCCGCGATCTGCACGACGCCTTGAAGCGGCGATGCCTCTATCACTGGATCGACTATCCCGACGTCAACCGGGCCACCGCGATCGTCAGGCGCCGCGTGCCCGCTGCCAGCGCCGATCTGGCCGAGAACGTTTCTGCCGCAGTGGCCAGGCTGCGAACGCTCGATGTCCAAAAGCCGCCGGGAATCGCCGAAGCGATCAACTGGGTGGCGGCGCTCGAACTCCTGGGGATCGACTTGCTCGACGGCACCGCTGTCGAGCGCACATTGGGGTCGGTCATGAAGTATCGAGAAGACCTCGATCTCGTCGCCCATCGTGGTTTCGGCTGGGTGGCCACCGGGTCCGACCAGACGCCGAGCCAGAAGCACGACTAGCGATGGTCGACTTGGCGACCGTCGCGGCGACCTTTGGCGACCGGCTTCATTCGGCAGGAATTCCGGTGACGCCTGAGAGATCGGGGCGTTTCGCAGCGGCACTCGACCTGACTGCACCGGCGACCTATGCCGATGTGTACTGGGCGGCTCGGATCACGCTCATCAGCGGGCACGACCAACTCGAACAGTTCGATCGAGTCTTCGGCCATGTCTTCGGAGAACTCGCCGACCAGGCGGGTACACGTGGGGACCCGGGTTCACCGCCGGCAAGCAGCAAACCCCAACGTCGCTCGGCGGAGAGCTCCGAGAACCGACGCGGAAAACCCGGGTCAGGTCGATCAGGCGAGGACCAGCAACACGGTGACGAAGAGGTCGAAGGCGAAACATTGGTGATGACCGCCAGCGACGACGAGTACCTGCACCACGCCGACTACGCCGCGCTGACTGCGACGGAGCTAGTGGGTCTGCGGAAGTTGATGACGGAGATGCGTCTCGCTCCGCCGAAACGCACGCGGCGTCGCACGCAGCGATCATCGAGAGGAGAACGCCTCGACATGCGCGCGACGATTCGGCGCAGCCGCCGCACAGCGGGTGACCCGGTCGAGCGAATCTGGCGACGTCAAACCGTGCGTCCACGTCGGCTTGTCATGATCGCCGACGTCTCCGGCTCGATGGAGCCATATGCCCGCGCCTATCTGCAGCTGCTGCACTGCGCCGCCGGCGGTGCCCACGCCGAGACCTTCGTCTTCGCTACGCGGCTCACGCGTCTGACCCGTCAGCTACGCGTCCGCAACCCGAATGTCGCCCTCCAGCGAGCCGCGGCGAGCGCTCCCGATTGGGCTGGAGGCACCCGGCTCGGCGACGCCCTGAAAGCCTTCAACGATGGGTGGGGGCGACGCGGTCTGGCCCGCGGCGCCGTGCTGCTGATCGTCTCCGACGGATGGGACTCCGGCGATCCTGCCATTGTCGCCGAACAGATGGCCAGGCTTTCGCGTCTGGCCCACCATGTTGTGTGGGTGAACCCCCGCAAGCAGAGCCAGAACTATCAGCCGTTGGTCGGTGCAATGTCGGCCGCGCTGCCATACATCGATTCATTCGTCAGTGGCCACTCACTGGACGCGATGTACGACGTTCTTCGGGCAATCGGTCAGCCGGGCAGCGTGGACCAAGGTCCCGCTACCTGAGGACCCTCAGCTTCTTTCGAATGCGACAGGTTGGGACCAGCATGTCGCTATGACGAACAGGCGCGCTGAGATCGTCGCTGCTCGGCTCGGTGAGTCATACCGTGGCCCAGCATGCGAATTGC
>JAENVT010000583.1 GCA_016650435.1 Ilumatobacteraceae bacterium | reverse complement strand
CCAGCGAACTCGACCTTCTGATGCAGGTCGGGATCGACCTCCGAGAACAGGTTGAGGAACTCCTTGCCCGGCTTGTAGCTCGTATCGAGGTCAGCGACGTCGCCCGGGCGGTTGTAGGTGTGTGGAGCCGCTGGGTTGAAGCCCTTTGGCCGCACGATCAGCGCGCCGACCAGGCCCATCTGATCCTGCAGCTGGGCGTTGGTTCCGCTCTCGTAGAGATATGTCCCGGCATGGGATGCCGTGAACGAGTAGGTCACAGCGGAACCGGATGCTGCAGGCGTGGTGAGGCTGTCGGCTACGGGACCCGCAAATGCGCCGTCGGCGAGCACACCGGTCATACCGGGGAACATGATCGAGGTCGGCACGTTCAGTGTGTTCTTCAATGTGATCGTGACCGCGTCACCCTCGTTCACGCACAGCGTGGCACCGGGATACTGGAACGGGTCGTTGCCGGCCGAGTAGCCCCACATGTAGATGCTGTTGTTGTCGGGGGTCAAGATGTACCCGGCCTTCGCCGTGAGCACGAAGCTCGAGGTCGGGGCGGTTGAGGTGCCGCCTGCATTCGTCTTGCAGAGCAGCCCTTCCGACGGTTCGGTCGCGGCATGACTCGGTGTCGATGCACCAAGCGGTAGCAGCATGGCGGCGAAGGCGGCGCTGCCAAGCACCGCGAGCCACCGTGTCTTGGGCCGGCGATGCGGTCGACGGGTGGGTGGGCTGCTCACGTGTTCGGTCCTCTCGAAGTGTTCCATGGGTCCGCCTCTCTCACACGAACAACTGATTTGGATGGGCCTGGGCGTTCAGCGCGCCCAATGGATGGATGTGCACCTCAGTGCGCATCGCACCGAAACCGTCGAGCGGACTCGAGCTGCTTGGAGCCTTCTTGCGGAAGAGGATGGATCGGTCGTAGAACGGGTAGACATCGTGAGCCACGCTGACTGGTGTCGGCGCTGTGAAGATCAGGTCACGGCTCTCGCCCGGGCCGAGGTCGATCCGGTAGGTCTTGGTGGTGATGTCGTTGCGGTCAAGACCATCCGGGAAGTAGTCGGGGCGTCCCTCACCGAGGAACTTGGCGTCGGCCCCGACCATCGTCATCTCAAGGCCGGGAAGGATCAGGCTGTGCTCGTCGAAACCGAGGTTGGAGATGCGCAGCAATACCTTCTCGCCGTCATTCGCCTGGATGAGCGAGGAGTTCGGCTGATACGCCAGACGAGCGGCGACGGCGGCCGACAGCTGTGAATCACGCCACGATCCATTCGGCGTTGCCGAGAAGTTGTCGCGGTCGAAGAACGAACCGTTGAGCTCGATCGTGTCGGGCCAAGAGCGGCCGTTCATCAAGCCGAATGTCGGGCGGTACTCGCTCCAGTCGCTCTCTTGGATGTGTCCGTCGTTCCAGTGGTTCTCGACGTTGGCCTCGGTCAGCAAGATGGCGTACTCGCGGTCGTACTCTGTCGAGATGTCGTAGTAGGCGTACTTCTTCCCGGTGGCCAGCCCGGCTTCACTCCACTTGGTTGCATTGCCAGCCGAGTTCAGCGCTGTCTCGCTGGGTCGCACGAAGATCATTCCCGTGAGGCCCATGTGCACGTGCTCGACATCTTCCACGTGGCAGTGGTACATGTACGTGCCGACGTCGACCGGCATGTACCGGTAGATCAGCTCCGACCCCGAAGGCACCGACAGCGACGCATCGGGCACGCCATCGAAGTACGGGATCTGGTTGGCGAAGCCGTGCCAGTGGACGGTGTGCGGATCGAACAGATCGGGGCGCACGCCGAGTCCGAGGTTCTCGAGCTTGAGACGGATGTCGTCGCCGTCGTCGCAGTACAGCAACGGGCCGCTGATCTGCGCCAGGGTCTTGAAGTCGATCGGCGCGACGAGTGAATCGGGGACCCAAGGAGCGCTGAGGTTCGAGCCGGCGAATCCGGCGATGTCGGTGATGTCGTTGAACCCGAAGATGTACAAGTTCTGACCTTCTGGAGCGAGCAGGTCGGGGTAGTACACGCCGACCGGAGCGACGATCGTCGGGTCGGGCATTGCGACGTAGCCATCGGTGGCCGCGAAGTGCCACTCCCTGACCCTTCCCGTGACCGTGGCAGTCAAGCGCACTGGCCGTCGCGGGCTGGTCGATCGGGTGAGCTGCCCGAAGCCGGCGGCGCCCGCGGCACCAAGTGCCACGCCGCCGGCCGCGAGCTTGATGAAGGAGCGTCGGCCCAGGCGACCTCTAGTTGTGTTCTCCACGTCTGGCCTCCTATTGCCCTGCTCGTCCATTGCCTCGGTGAGTTCGTTTCGTGGGGTGCTCACAGGACCGTCCCTCCCTTGAAGTCGTCGACGGTGGCACCCGTGCCACCAGCGTTCGGCAGTTCCATACCGACCCGGCCAGTGGTGAAGCTGGCCGGCACGCCGGCTACCCGACCGAGGTAGGTGGTACCGCCATTGGTCTTCCAGATATCGACCGAACCATCAGCATTCGCCACTGCGCTGAACACAGTGCCGGCGGCGAAGCTCGTCGTGGGAACCGATCCGAGCGACGAGAGCAGGTTGGCCGTCGTGTACACGCTGACCCGATTTCCGGTCAACGTCAGATTGTCGGTCGCGCTGTTGTTGGTGACGGGAACCGGATCGGCCCAGCCGGCCGGCACAGCGACCGATGCGATGTTGGAGATGGCTGCGGCGGGACTGGTCTCGTACCGCACACGGATGAAGCTCGTCGGCGTATTGCCGTTGCCCGCCTTCAAGACGAGCGACGAGTTGTTCGCCGGCGTGTTGATGAAGGTGTATGCGGCTCCTTGTTTCGCCCCATACGTCGGACCCAAGCCTGTTGTGCCGTTCCAGTAGGCGAGGCCACCAACGAGGCACGGCAGCGGAAGGGCGCACACCGCCTGGGTGCTGCCGTTGGTGCGGATGGCTGACGCAGATAGAAGGACGATCTGCGACCAATTCGCTCCGAGCGTGTTCGCGCTGGCTCTCGTGAAGGTATCGAGCGATTGGATTGCAGGAAGTCCTGCGTTTGCCCCCGGTAGCGCAGCCGGCGCCACCGTCGCCGTGGCGACGAATCGAGCGGTCGCCCCGTTACGCAGGCTGACCGGCAGGCTCGTGATGTTGCCGAGCCCCGAAGGAGCGGGGCAACTGTTCGTGCCGGCCCCGGTTCCGACTGCGAAGATCGTGCAGGTCCAGCTGACGTTGGACAACTTGGCAGGGAAGCCATCGGTCACCGTTGCTCCCACGACCGCATCCGGACCGAGGTTGGTGGCATCGATGGTGTACGTGACGACGCCCCCTGGAGCCACGCTCGCAGGCGTGTGGGTCTTGGTGACCGTCATGTCAGACGACGGCGGCCGGACTTCGTCTGCGCCCTCGTCGACTGGAGCCGCCCGACCATCGTTGTCGATGTCGTTGCCTGGCGCGTTCACACCCGACTTGCTCGCCGCCCCGGCGTTGACCGCAGGAGACGTCGCGTCGAGCAGGTGGTAGTCGCCGATGGCGTTCGCGGGCAGGCTGACACCGACGATCGCCGTCGGGCGGAACCGCGGGTTGACCCGCCACGGTGACACCGACACCGTGATGTTGTACGGCGCCTTGAACTTCGGGTAATTGGTGCCAGGAGCACCGTTCGCTACCTGGTTGGTCGCGGAGGGATTGAACCCGTGACCGGCAACATCGTTGATGATGGAGTTGGTCGGGTTCAAAACCCCGGATCCGTCGGCGGTGCCCATGTCCCAGTGGTTGATCGCCTCGCCGGTGACCAGACCGATGCCGTGCACGCCCGGCGTCGTTCCCGTGCT
>JAENVT010000582.1 GCA_016650435.1 Ilumatobacteraceae bacterium | reverse complement strand
CTCACCTATCGACAGGTTCAGCTCGCCAGGTATTCCTCCGAATTGTCGAGCGTTGATGATGAGGTTCCAGTTACTGGTGTAGTCGTATCGATCGAGTCGCGCTGCGACGTTCTGATGACCGACGACAGTGGGTTTGTCTGCGGCAAAGAACGTGCTTCCGCCTACGTGGTCGGCGTGACCGTGGGTGTAGATCAAGTGACCCACTCGGTCGGACCGCCAACTCTTCAACGCAGTCACCACCGCCTCGCCGGTGTGCACTCCGGACGAGTCGAAGCAGACCAAACCATCGCCGCTGTCGAAGGCCACGCAGTGGCTGAAGCTTTCAACTATCGCCAGGTCGTCGGCGAGCTCGCTGAGCTCGTTGGTGACCCGATTGACAGGTTGATCGACCACACCGGAATCGATGATGCGCGACGAGATCTCCACGAGGTCGGCCATGGGCCAACCGTAGTCAGCTCGCCGCGTCGCTTGGATGCTCGGCCAGGTACGCAACAGCGTTGATCGGCTGCGTCTCGTTGTACCCGACCGGAAGGCGGATGGTGCCCGCCGACGAGGTGTAAAAGACCTGCCATTGGTGATACGCCGCATACAGCTGAGGGTTGTCGCGCATGTTGTCGGCGAAGGCGGTAACGATCGCGACGTAGCTCGTGCTCGGGTTGTATCGGTTGAGAGCGGCCTGCATGTCGGCAGGACCACCGCTTTGGCTGAGGTACGTACCCGCGCCGATGATTGCGTCGCGCGTAGTCGTCGGGTCGCCGGTGCAGCACCGCTGCCAGGTGCTCGGAAGAAACTGCATCGGACCGACGGCGCCGGCGGAAGAAAAGCCGATTATTCGTCCCATCCGCGTCTCTTGCAAGTGAATGGCCGCAAGCCAATACCAGGCGATTCCGGTGGTTGCCTCGGCGTCGCGGTAGTCGGAGAGCAACTCTTCCGCGGGACGCGGATCGACCAGCACCCATGCCGGCAGCGTGTCACTAGCAGGCGTCGGAGTCGTGTCTGCCGCAGCGAGTGCCTGGCCCAACTGTCGAGCGCGAACGATTCGTTCGATGTACGGCCGAACGTCGGCGCCGACAGCTGCAAGAACTGCATCGTCGAGATCCGGGTGCGCTGCGAGGTAGCGGTACAGCAACTGCTGATGCTCTCCGACAGTGCCGTATCCTCCACCAGCAGTCCGCTCGACCGCCGTCAGTTGCCCTGCCAGCTCATCGGCATTGAGGTCGCGGGCGATTCGTGCCGTGCTGACCAAGATGGTTGCGGTGCCGGTTGCGGCGACTGCGGACGAGGATGCGGGCGTCGTAGCTTCGGTCGTCGAGACAGCCGGGCTTCCGACGTGAGACGACGTCGATCCAGACATGGATCCAGTTGTCACGTCGCTCGCACAACCGGCGACGATCACCAGAAGAAACCCGACCGTCAGCATCAACCGGTCTGGGCGCCGAGGTCTCATCGGCTACCGAGGCAGGCCGAGCACGCGTTCGCCGAGGATGTTGCGCATCACGTTGGATGTGCCGCCCATGATGGTGTAGCCGGGCGCATAGGTGAGCCCTTGGGTCAGCGGATCCCACAACGTCGCCTGCGCGCCCATGATGCGGGCGACGAATTCGGCGACCCGAATCTCGTGCTCGGTTCCGAAACACTTCGTGGCTGCGCTGAATCCGGCGGGCGCCTGCCGAAGGGCTTCGCGGATCACCAGCAACCTGCCGATGCGGTAACCGATCTCCAGCGCGGCGATCTCCTGACGCACCAGCGGGTTCGATCGGTCCGCATGCTCGAGCGCGATTTGGTAGAGCGCGTAGTTGGAGACGAGCCGGTCGACGCCGCCCCGTTCATGCTCGAGCTGTTTCATCGTCTGCTTGAACGCAGCACCCTCGGTCCCCACCAAGTTGTGCACCGGCACACGCACATCGGTGTAGAAGACCTCACAGAAGTGGCGATTTGTCGTCATGTCCTTGATCGGACGGATCTCGATGCCGGGCGTGTCCATGGGAACGATGATCTCGCTGATCCCCGCGTGCGGGGGGCCGTCGGTCGAGGTCCGGCAGATCAAGTAGCAGTAGTCGGCGACCTCGCCGAAGCTGGTCCATATCTTTTGACCGTTGATGACCCAGTCGTCGCCGTCTCGAACGGCCGCCGTCTTCAATGATGCGAGGTCGGAGCCAGCATCGGGTTCGCTCATGCCGATGCACCACGTGGTCTCGCCCGACAGGATCTGCGGCAGGAACTCGGCCTGCTGATCGGGTCGTCCGTAGGTGATCAGCGATGGTCCCATCTGCCGATCGGCGAACCAGAACGCGGCAATCGGAGCGCCGGCCTTGATCATCTCCTCACCAACGATCAACCGCTCGATCGCCGGCCGCCCGCCACCACCGAACTCCGTTGGCCACGTCATGCCGATCCACCCGTGTGCGGCCATCTCTTTGGAGAACTCTTTGGAGTAGCCATTGATCCACGAATCGTTGTGCCGGCCGAAGCGTTCGACCGCCTCAGTTGCGACCTTGTGGGCCCGCTCACGCAACTCGATCTGCTCGGGTGTCCACGTGAAGTCCATCGCTGGCGATGCTAGTAGCGAGCATTTCCGGAAGAACGCTTGACATGGTCCCTGGGGCAGACCCGAAGATGGTCGTCGTGTCCAACGAAGAGCTGTCGATCGGAGCCTTTTCCAGGCTCACCAACCTGACACAGAAAGCGCTGCGCGTGTACGAGCGCGACGAGTTGCTGATCCCGGCGCGCGTCGACTCGCACAACGGCTACCGGTGGTACTCCACCGAGCAGGTCAGCCAGGCTCGGCTGAGCGGGGCGACTCCTCGATGGATCCTCGCGAGATCTACCTCAGCGCCTGGGCGGAACTCGACGAAGACGACCCGGCGGGCGATGTCGCCTTTCCCCTCGCGTAGTCACATCGCATTCCTGCTCACCCGGTGCGCTTCGCTATCCTGTACAAGTCCGATACAAGTGCCAATCGAGTGAACAAAGGTGACAGCTGTGGCGAAGATCAAGGTCAAGAACCCGATTGTCGAGATGGATGGCGACGAGATGACCCGCATCATCTGGCAGTTCATCAAAGGCAAGCTGATCTTGCCGTACCTCGATATCGAGCTCGACTACTACGACCTCGGGATCGAGTCACGTGACGCGACCGATGATCAGGTCACCATCGACGCCGCCAACGCGACAAAGAAGCACGGCGTCGGGGTGAAGTGCGCCACCATCACCCCCGACGAAGCGCGCGTCGAAGAGTTCGGTCTGAAGAAGATGTGGAAGAGTCCCAACGGCACGATCCGCAACATCCTCGGAGGCGTCATCTTCCGTGAGCCGATCGTCATCTCCAACATCCCTCGCCTCGTGCCAGGTTGGACCAAGCCGATCGTCATCGGTCGTCACGCACATGGCGATCAGTACAAGGCGACGGACTACAAAGTGCCCGGCGCCGGCACCGTGATGATGACCTACATCCCTGCCGACGGCAGCGAGCCAGTGGAGATGAAGATCGCCGACTTCGGCGCCGACGGCGGCGTGACGATGGGGATGTTCAACTACAACGACTCGATTCGCGACTTCGCCCGGGCGTCGTTGCGCTACGGCCTCATTCGCAAATATCCCGTCTACCTCAGCACCAAGAACACGATCCTCAAGGCCTACGACGGCTCGTTCAAGGACCTCTTCGAGGAGGTGTACCAGAACGAGTTCAAGGCTGAGATGGACGCTGCCGGACTGACCTACGAACACCGCTTGATCGACGACATGGTCGCCTGCGCGATGAAGTGGGAGGGCGGATATGTGTGGGCATGCAAGAACTACGACGGCGACGTCCAGAGCGACACGGTGGCGCAGGGCTTCGGTTCGCTCGGCCTGATGACGTCGGTACTGATGACCCCGGATGGCAAGACCGTCGAAGCCGAGGCAGCGCATGGAACCGTCACCCGCCACTATCGCGAGCACCAGAAAGGGAACAAGACCTCGACCAACCCGATTGCGTCGATCTATGCCTGGACCCAGGGCCTGACCTACCGCGGAAAGTTGGACGACACGCCCGACGTCGTCGCGTTCGCCGAGGCGCTGGAGAGCGTGTGCGTCGAAGCAGTCGAGGCCGGCGAAATGACCAAGGACCTCGCGATTCTCATCGCCAAGGACGCGCCGTTCCTGAGCACCGAAGACTTTCTCGACGCCCTCGATCGCCGGCTCCAGGCCAAGATGTCGTGACTTGGCTCTCGCTCTGACTCCGAGCCCGCGTATCAAAGTCGGATGATCCAGTATCTCCATCGGAGCGTATGGTTGCAGAGGGAGGTTGATGATGGTGACGTGGGATGCGCCCGGGCCTGGGTATTGGGAACTTGATCGATCTCATTTCGTCGGCGGCGAGACACCACTGATCCAACACATCCAGGCGAGCGCGATGCCAGCGGGCATGCGCAAAGTTTTCGCGGAGCTGGGCACGCCAGCCGACACGCTCGACTGCCGCTTCGTCAACGGATTCATGTACACCCGCCTACGACCGTTGATCGCGGCCGACCGTCCAGCGAGGAAGCTTCCTCCACGATTGGTGCTCCGCGCTGTCGGACGTTTTCATCCGGAGTTTCGTCGCCGCACCAAGGCCGCCGAGAAGGCTCGAATCGAGCGACCGTGGCGCAAGGTGGTCGACGATTGGGAACACGGTGGACGGGCCTTGATCGAATCGCGCAACCTCGCCATTCAGAAGGTCGACCTCAGCGAGCTCGACGATCCCACGCTCATCGAACATGTCAACGAAGTTTTCGAGCATTGCCGTACCAGTTGGGAGCACCACTTCTGGTTGCACGGCTACGACCTCGGTCCGATCGGGTCGTATCTCGCCGGCTGCCGCGAATGGGGCGTCGAACCAAACGACGCGATCCCGCTGCTCGAAGGTGCTTCGCCGTCCACCGTCGGCCCGATGCACACGCTCGCCAGTCTGCGCAAGGCGGTCGAGAGCTCCGGGCAGGTGCCGCGTGATCTCGACGAGGTTCGAGCCATCAGCACTGAAGCCGCCAACGACCTCGACCGCTACTTGGAGTACCGCGGGGCGATGATGATCAGCCGGTACGACATCGACGGCGTGACGTTGGGTGAGATTCCCGATGTCGTGCTGTCGACGATCCTCAATGGTGTCGAACGAGCCGTTGGCGATGGCCTGCAGCATCGGATCGAGGTCATCCGCGCCCGTATACCGGTGGCTCATCAGGAAGACTTCGACAGCCGGCTCGAAGAAGCCAGGGCGGCGATGAACCTGCGCGACGACAACGGACCGACCACGGCCGAATGGCCGCTTGGTCTGCTGAGGCTGGCCTTGCTCGAGGTCGGTCGTCGAATGGTCGCCGCGGGCCACGCGGGGCAGGCCGCCGACGCATTGGAGTTGAACCCCGACGAGATCTCACTCGCGACCATCACGGGCATCGGACCGAGCGTCGAGGAGCTGGATCGCCGACGTAGCCATCGCCACTATCTCGCATCGCTCGACGCGCCGCACAGTCTCGGCGAACGCGAACCTGAGCCTCCACTCGAGTTGCTGCCCAAGCCGCTGGCGGATGTGGTTCGCATGGTGAAGATCGTCATCGAGCAACTGGGAATGGGCGGCGAACGATCGACGGGTGGCCTCACCGGCGTCGGTGTCGGCGATCGAATTGTCCGCGGACGCGCGGTCCGTGCTGATTCGCCCGAACAGGCCATCGACCGGTTACGTCAGGGCGACGTGCTGGTCGTGCCATGCACGACTCCCGCATACAACGCCGTGTTGACCCTCGCCGGCGCGGTTGTGACCGCGGATGGGGGGCCGCTCAGTCACGCTGCTGTATTGGCTCGAGAACTCGGCATCCCCGCGGTGGTTGGCGCTCGTGGCGCGCTGACAGAGATCCCAGACGGCGCGTTGATCGATGTCGACCCCGTCGCGGGTGAGGTTCGAATCGTCGCCGAACCGTAGGGCGAAGCGATCACATGGGAGACTCCGCTGATGCGTGCTGTCGTACTTCGCTCTCATGATGGTCCGGAATCGCTGACCATCGAGGATGTTCCCGACCCGGTCGGCGGACCCGAGGATGTGGTCGTGCGAGTGCGGGCAACTGCACTGAACCGTGCCGACCTGTTGCAGGTCATGGGCATGTATCCCAATCCTCGACCCGCGGCATTGGAGATCCCGGGTCTCGAATTTTCAGGAGTGGTCGAATCGGTCGGCGAGCGGGTGACGATGTGGAAGACCGGTGACGAGGTGATGGGCATCGAAGCTGGCGGCGCATACGCCGAGAAGATCGCTACGCACGAGCGTCAGTTGATGAGCGTGCCGGCCGCCGTTGGCGTCGCCGACGGCGCGGCGATACCGGAAGTGTTCCTCACCGCGTGGGATGCGTTGGTTCTGCAGGGCGGGTTGACGTCGGGTCGATGGGCACTCGTGCATGCCGGCGCTTCCGGCGTCGGCACAGCAAGCATCCAGATCGCCAAGGCGATAGGCGCTCGCATTGCCGTGACGTGCTCGTCGGGAAAGATGGATCTGTGCCGGTCCCTTGGTGCGGATCTCGTGCTCGAACGATCGCCCTCGGATTGGCTGACCGAGGCAAAGACGGCGGTGCCCGACGGGTTCGACACGATCCTCGATGTCGTTGGTGGTGACGAGATCGATCGCAACCTGCAAGCGGTGGCGATGAAGGGTCACATCATCCAGGTCGGGTTGATGGGAGGCAGCACCGTTCCCGTCAACGTGTATGCCTTGATGGGTCGACGGGTGTCGTGGATCGGCACCATGCTGCGTGCTCGTCCTATCGAGGAGAAGATCGCGGTAACCCGCCGATTCGGCGCCGAGATGTTGCCGCTGTTCGATAGCGGCGTGCTGAAGCCCGTGATCGACAGTCGCTTCCCTTTCGATCAGATTGCCGACGCCCATCGGCACATGG
>JAENVT010000581.1 GCA_016650435.1 Ilumatobacteraceae bacterium | reverse complement strand
GTAGAGCGGCACGTTGCCGGCAACGTGACTGAGAACGATCGCGCGATGCGTTGCCTCGGCTTCGAGTGGCGACGGACGCGTGTAGCTGTGGTACTTCGGATCCGTCTCGCCGCGGGCCAATGCCTGCTGCACCAGCACATCGATGGCGATGCCGTTCTCGGCGTGCATCATGATCATCGCCCCGCACTCGGCGGCAGCCTGCATTGCTCTCAGGATCTGGCCGTCATCGCTGTAGAGCACGCCGGGGTAGGCCATAAACAGCTTGAAGCTGGTGACCCCCTCGTGGTCGACGAGGTACCTCATCCCTTTCAACGACTCCTCGTCGACGCCACCGATGATCTGATGGAAGGCGTAGTCGATCGCGCACTCGCCCTCTGCCTTGCGATGCCATTCGGCGAGCGCTGTGTGCACGTTGCCGCCGGTGTTCTGGACCGCCATGTCGACGATCGTGGTCACGCCGCCCCACGCCGCGGCCCGCGAGCCAGTCTCGAACGTATCGCTGGCGAACGTGCCACCGAACGGCATCTCCATGTGAGTGTGCACGTCGATTCCACCGGGGATCACATAATTGCCGGAAGCGTCGATGACGCGGTCGCAGGCTTCCTCGGTGAAGTACCCGGGCCCGCCGACGGCCGTGATGGTCTCGTCGGTTATCAGGACGTCTTGGGCGATCACCCCTGTGGTCGAGATGACCTTGCCGTTCTTGATGAGAGTGGTCGTCATCGCGCTCCCTACCGCTCAACCAGTTCGTCGTACGCATCGGGGCGGCGATCGCGATAGAACGCCCAGCGGTCGCGAACGAGCTTGATCTTGTCGAGGTCGAGATCGCGCACGATCAACTCGGGCTTGTAGGCATCGCCGACATCACCGACGAACTTGCCCTCCGGGTCGACGAAATAGCTCTGTCCGTAGAAGTCGTTCTCGCCGAGCGGCTCGATGCCAACTCGATTGATCGCCCCCACGTAGTACATGTTGGCGACCGCAGCAGCAGGCTGCTCGATGCGCCAGATGTACTCGCTGAGCCCGCGATGGGTCGCCGACGGATTGAACACGATCTCGGCGCCGTTCAAACCGAGAATTCGCCATCCTTCGGGGAAGTGCCGGTCATAGCAGATGTACACCCCGACCTTGCCGACTGCCGTGTCGAAGATCGGATATCCACCATTGCCGGGACGGAAGTAGAACTTCTCCCAGAAGCCCTTCGTCTGCGGGATGTGTTGCTTGCGGAACTTGCCGAGGTAGGTGCCATCGGCATCGATCACTGCGGCGGTGTTGTAGTACATCCCGGCCTGCTCGTGCTCATACATCGGCAGCACCATCACCATGCCGAGTTCCTTGGCGAGACTTTGGAATCGTTGCGTCGTCGGCCCATCGGGAATCAGTTCCGTATAGCTGTAGTACTCGGTGTCTTGGACCTGGCAGAAGTACGGCCCGTAGAACAGTTCCTGGAAGCAGATGACCTGAGCACCTTCGGCCTTGGCATCGTGAGCCGCCTGCTCGTGTTTCTCGATCATCGCCTCCTTCGTCCCTGCCCAGTCGGTTTGGAGAAGCGCTGCACGCACGATGTTCGCCATGGCGCGATCGTAATGTCACCCTCAGGGGCGCACAATAAATGGTTTGTTACCGTACATTCAGTTCACGCCGAGGAAACAGACCGGGTCAGTTCGGAACGAAGCCTTCGCAGTCCTTGGCTCCGACCCATTCGCCGCGACCGCTCGCGTTCGAGGCTTCGAAGTCCTCGGTTGCTTCGTGGATGAGGCCCGAATCTACGAGCGCTGCCTGATCGGCCGGGTACGCACCGGTGTCGGCAAGGTACGCCTCTGTTGCCGTTGCCAGGGTCATCCATTCGGATCCACACTCTTTAGGGACGCTCAAACCCGCTTCGCGAGCCGACACCGAGTGCACGGCCACATCGGTTGTACTGCAACCACCGACGACGCTGACGGCCGCGAGCACAGCGCCGACGACACCTACGATTCCAAGCTTCATGCGAACTCCTTCGAGGAGCTATCGGACCGAGTGGCCGGCGCCTGTAGCTCGGAGATCTGCTGGTCTTACAAAACGGCTATTGTTACCGCACAATGACCGGCAGTTTGACCGATGCGATCGAAGATCGCAGTGCCCGCGGCATCGCCGCTGCAGTGGGCCGGATGATCACACGCGGCGACCTGGCCGTCGGCAGCCGCCTTCCGACGGTGCGTGAGCTTTCGAAATCGCTCGGCGTGTCGCCGACAACAGTCAGCGAGGCCTGGCAGACGTTGACGTCGGTGGGAGCGATCGACGCCCGTGGGCGGCAGGGTACGTTCGTTCGTCAACCCACCGGGCCCGGTTCGCCGCGCCGGTATCGCCGAGTCACCGAGGGTCCGGGCCATTTTGCTCTTGACCTCTCGACCGGCACTCCTCCGTCGGCGTTGCTGCCGGACCTCGGCCCAGTCGTCTCCAGGATCAGCCGCCAATCGCTCACGTCGAGCTACCTCGACAATCCTGTGCTCCCAGACCTCGAGGCCCGCCTACACGACGGGTGGCCGTTCCGGGCTGAGGCACTGACGGTGGTCGATGGCGCAATGGATGCACTCGACCGCGTCGCCCAAGTCGTCGTCCGCCTCGGCGATCGAGTGATCGTCGAACACCCAACGTTCCCTCCCCTGCTCGATCTGCTCGACGAGCTTGGTGCCGAGGTGATCGGC
>JAENVT010000580.1 GCA_016650435.1 Ilumatobacteraceae bacterium | reverse complement strand
TGCCTATTGGACGTTGACGCCGGCGCTCGACTTCTTGATCTCGTGGTCGGGCAGCGGGGTAAAGGCCAATTTCCAGGTGAGCAAGTACGTCAGCCTCGTCGGCTTGATGATCGCAGTGTTCGGCATCACGTTCGAGTTTCCGGTACTGCTCGTGTTCCTGCAGATGGTCGGCGTGCTCACCCCGCAAACCTTGATGAAGCAATGGCGGTATTCAACCGTGATCATCTTCGTGATTGCCGCGGTCATCACTCCCAGCGGTGATCCGTTCTCGATGATGGCGTTGGCCGTCCCGATGACGTTGTTCTACGTGATATCCATCGTGATCGGTTTGATCCTCCAGAAACGAAAGCGCGCCGCAGAAGCGGCCGCCAGCTGACACGATTGGGCTGTGAACGCTCGTCGGGCTGAGTTGATCGCCCACTACGGGTTCCCACTGGACGACTTCCAGCTACGCGCCCTCGATGCGCTCGACGAAGGGCAATCCGTGCTCGTCGCGGCTCCGACGGGAAGCGGCAAGACGGTTGTCGCCGAGTACGCAATCGATGTCGCGATCGCCGAAGGCCATCGAGCCTTTTACACGGCGCCGATCAAGGCGTTGTCGAATCAGAAGTACCACGATCTCGTCGCCAGGCTCGGCCCGCAAAACGTCGGGCTGTTGACAGGCGACAACGCGATCAACGGTGACGCGCCGGTCGTGGTGATGACCACCGAGGTGTTGCGCAACATGATCTACGCACGCAGCTCGGCGCTGGATCAGTTGACAGTCGTAGTTCTCGACGAAGTGCACTTTCTGCAGGACACGTATCGCGGGCCAGTCTGGGAGGAAGTGATCATTCACCTCCCGACGCGGGTGCGGCTGGTGTGCCTGTCGGCAACCGTCAGCAACGCCGCTGAGTTGGCCGAATGGATCTCGACCGTGCGCGGGCCGACGACCGCGATCGTCGAGGACCGCCGTCCGGTGAAGCTCGACAACCTGTATCTGATCGGTGACAAGACGCACGAGCGGATGCACCTCCTGCCCACGTTGGTCAACGGCCGGATGAACGGCGACGCCGCTCGACTCGACGAAGAGGCGGCGCGCAATGCGAAGGGAAGTCGACCAAGACGCGGTGCCGCACAGGCCCGACGTCGCCTGTTCACGCCGTCGCGGCTCGAGGTCGTCGATCTGCTGGAGCAACACCAGATGTTGCCGGCAATCCACTTCATCTTCAGTCGCAATCAATGCGACGAGGCGGCCAAGGCCGTGCTGGCTGCCGGAACCCGGCTGACCAGTGGCGCGGAGCGCGAGCGCATCAGGGAGATCGTCGATGCCCGGCTGGGCGCCATCGATCCCGCAGATCTCGCCGTGCTCGGCTACAGCACCTTTCTTGGGCAGCTCGAGGCCGGTGTTGCAGCACATCATGCCGGCATGGTTCCGCCCTTCAAAGAAGTGGTCGAGGCGTGCTTCGTCGAGGGTCTTGTAAAGGTGGTGTTCGCCACGGAGACGTTGGCGGTCGGCATCAACATGCCGGCCAAGACGGTGGTGATCGAAAAGCTCACAAAGTTCACCGGCGACCACCATGCTTTCTTGACACCGGGGGAGTACACGCAACTGACCGGTCGAGCGGGGCGCCGCGGCATGGACGACCTCGGCTACGCCGTGGTGCTGTGGAGCCCATTTGTGCCGTTCGATCAGGTCGCCGCGCTGGCAAGCAGCCGCACGTTCCATCTCAATTCCGCCTTCCGACCTACGTACAACATGGCTGCGAACCTGGTGCGTTCCTACACCAGCGAGCGCGCCCACCACCTTCTCAACCTGTCGTTCGCCCAATATCAGGCGGACGGCGACGTCGTGCGCATCGAGGCCCGGCTCGACCGCCGACAAACCCATCTGGCCGACCTGCTGGAGCGGGCACGCAGCCCGTACGGCGACATCGACGAGTATCGGCGGGAGATGAAGGGAGTCGCGCAACCGGTCGTCGGCGGCGCAGTTGGTCGCGACGACTTGGTGGCACTGGCATTGATGAAGCTGCGACCGGGTGATGTGATCTATGCCGAAAAGGCGCGGTATGCCGGCCGCGTCGCCGTGCTGGCAAGCGCTCACCGCAAAGGCGGCATACGCGTGACTGGGCTGACCGCGCGTCGAGATCTGGTGATGTTGACGGCGATCGACTTCGAGGAGCCGCCACGGGCACTTGGCAGGATCCAGCTCCCTACCGACTATGCACCCAACCGCCATGACTTCCAAAAAGAGGTTGTCCACCGGTTGGAGCTGGCGACCCTCGCGCCGCATTCGACACGAAATCGTCGAACCGTTGAGGTATCCGCCAATGGATCGCACCCGGTCGAGGATGATCCGGAACTCGACGATCGTTTGAAGGCTGCCGCGCAGGCCGAACGTGTAGCCCGGGAAGTCGACGAGCTGCGCACTCGGGTGCGAACTCGCAGCCAGTCGGTGGCCCGTGACTTCGACCGGGTGCTGCGCGTGCTCGAGAACTGGGGCTACGTCGACGGCTGGAGCCTGACCGACGCCGGCAAGATCTTGGCAAAGACGTTTCATGAATGCGATCTTCTGATCGTCGAATGTCTTCGCCAAGGTTTGCTCGACGATCTTGACCCGGCGTCGCTGGCTGGTTTGGTGTCGGTGTTCGTCTACGAGCACCGCAGCCCCGAAGTACCACCGACTGCTTGGTTCCCGTCGCCGACTGTGCGCAAGCGCTGGCAGCGAATCGCCGAGATCAGCTACGAGCTCGAGGAGATCGAGGAGGAAGCCGGCTTGTCGGTGCACCGCCCACCGGACGCGACGTTTGTCGCGGTCGCATATGCGTGGGCGGCAGGGGATGGTTTCGCCGAAGTCGTCGAAGCCGAGGAGTTGTCGGGTGGCGACTTCGTGCGCACGATGAAACAACTGATCGATGTGCTTCGCCAATTGGCGATCGTCGCGCCGGTGCGGGAAACCCGACACAGCGCCGAGCAGGCAGCCGACCAGCTGTTCCGCGGAGTGGTGGCTGCCTCCAGTGCGATCGAGGTCGTCGAGGATGTCGAAGTCGACGTAGTCGGCGTTGTCGAGGTTGTCGATGTCGAAGTTCTCGACGAGCGAACTGATGACGATCCGCAAGGGTGAGACGTGGGGCGAGCCGGCCGTGTGCCCCTCGGACTTGCGGGTCGTATCCACCGATCGCGAGCTGCGCGACTGGGTCGTCTGGCACCGCACCCGTAGTCAACCAATTCGCGATCTCGGAGTCGCCGGCGGAGATCTGGCGCGCACGTGTGGTGGCGCGACGGGAGGTCAGCCTTCCGCTGCAAAGGTAACTGTCGACGCAATGCGCGTGACACTGGACGACGGTGCACCGACGTGGGGTGTTGCCCATGTGGTTGCGCGCCGTCACTGGTGGCGTGACGAGTTGGCGATGGTGATGAACGCTGAGTTCTACGGTCCGTACGATGTTGCGCCGCGATCGCATCCGAACGATGGCAAGATCGATGTGTTGCGCGTCGAGGCGGCGATGGGCTGGCGCGAGCGGCTACAGGCGCGCAGGAGGGCGCGTACCGGCAATCATCTCCCACATCGTCACCTGTCGCTGCGGTCTGTCCCCGAGATCGATCTCCACTTCGACCGACCGATGATCGTGTGGATCGACGGGGTCCGCTGCGGTCCCGCGAGTCGGCTGACAGTGAACGCCGAGGCCGACGCCTTCGTCGCTTACGTCTGACCTGAGTATGGTCGAAGGCCATGCAGGCTTGGATCCTCGATGAATCTCCCGGTGACTATCGATGGGGATCGATCGATCTTCCCGACCTTGCTGCCGACGAGGTGGCAATCAAGGTGGTGGCAAGCGCGCTGAACCACATGGATCTGTGGGTCACGCGCGGCGCGCCAAAGCCACCATTGCCACACGTCCCTGGCTGCGATGTTGCCGGCGTGGTCACCGCTGTTGGTTCGGCGGTCACCACAGTTGCCGAAGGTGACGAGGTCGTTGTCAATCCGGGGGTTTCGCCCGTCGATGACATCAAAAAATGGGGCAACGACAGCCCGATGGGTCCGGGCTTCATGATCTACGGCGAGCATTGTTGGGGCGGCCACGCAGAGACTGCGGTAGCGCCCGAGCGAAATGTGCGCAAGCGTCCGGCGACGCGAACCTGGGCAGAGTGTGCCGCGTTCCCGCTGGCATACCTCACTGCCTATCGAATGCTGCGCCGTGCCCGCCTTAAGTCGGGTGACACGTTGTTGGTCGTCGGGATCGGCTCGGGGGTGTCATGCGCGGCGTTGGCACTCGGGACGACCATGGGTGCGCGAGTCGAAGTCACGAGCCGCAGCGAACAAAAACAGTCTCAGGCACTTGCCATGGGCGCGGCTGCGGCGCACGATAGCGCCGCGCCAAAATGGTCGGTTGAGGCCGACGTTGTCGTCGAGAGCGTCGGCCCGGCGACGTGGGATCAATCGGTCCGATCGCTGAAGCCAGGCGGCCGCATGGTCGTGTGTGGGAGCACGTCGGGACCGAAGGTCGAACTGATGTTGCCGCGGCTGTTCTTCAAGCAGTTCGAGATCATCGGTTCGACGATGGGCAGTTACCAAG
>JAENVT010000579.1 GCA_016650435.1 Ilumatobacteraceae bacterium | reverse complement strand
GCCACCGGGCAGTCGGCCCAACGGATCACCGCCGACATCGACCGCGACTACATAGTCCGCGGCGACCAAGCCCTTGCTTACGGTCTGGTGGACCACATCGTCGACCGCCGGCAGCTGCCCAGCGCGACGAAGGCAATCGCCGCGGCGTGAGACTCATGAGATGATTGAGCCATGCTCGATCATCTCGCCATCCAGTGTTCAGATATGGCAGCCAGCGCGGCGTTCTACGACACAGTGCTGGCTCCACTCGGTGGCCAGCGAGTGATGGATTTCGGCCCAGTCATCGGTTACGGCGTCCCGCCGATGCCCGACTTCTGGATCGGTCCGCACCAGACCGGCGAAGGCTTCAAAGAGTCGCACATCGCCTTCTCGGCGCCAGACCGTGATGCCGTGAGGGCGTTCTTCGACGCCGCTGTTGCTGCCGGTGCCGAAGTCCTGCACGAACCACGTGTGTGGCCCGAGTACCACCCCAACTACTACGGGGCGTTCGTTCGCGATCCGGATGGCAACAACGTCGAGGCGGTGTGCCACTCGCCTGAGTGACCGCCAGGCTCGCGGCTACGAAGCGATCGGAAAGGTCGTGTCCGGACCGCCGACCTCCACTCGTGGAGCAACGACCACCGGCACGGGACACATCCGCAGCAACTTCGAGAATCCCGTCGCCTCGAGTCCCGGAAGGCTCGCCGGGACGATCACCCTGGTGACGGGTCGTCGCTGCAGCACGTGGAAGATCTCGTTGACCGCGTCGCCGCCAGACGTCGAGATGGTCTCGATGTCGTCGGTATGCGGGCTGAGCCGGCATGCCACCTGATCGAGATAGATCAACCCGGCCATCGACACGTCGATGTCTTCTGCCTTGGCGAAATCGCGCAATGACGCAGCCGAACGCCCGTCGAGTGTGAGCAGCAGTGTGACGGCGTGATCGTCGTCGGTCAAGACGCCGAGGCCACCTTCGCCATAAGGGCTCGAAGGATCAATGAGGATCAGTGTTCTCGACACGATCATGGTTTCGTCCATGGCAGCAGGCTACGCAGGAAAGGTTTCGCGACTCTTGCGGCAAGATGAACAGTCGGTACGCAGCTAGGGGTCACACCCGGCTCCCGACGTCGATGTCGGAGACGCCGCGATACATCAATTGATCGACGGTTTCGTCTCCTTCGTTCCAGGCGCGCCGGCCGACGATCAACCCAGCCGGGAGCTCGGCGGCGGCATTGAGATCGTGCGCCACCAAGGCGTCGACGAATTCTGCGAGGTCGTCCGCCGGCATGGCATCGGCCCAGCCCGTATCCGACAGCGTTTTGTACAACTCGACTCGCCAGTCGAGCTCCGTCATGTCTCGTTCGACAACGATCGCGGTGGTGGTGCCTCGGTGCGTCTCGAAGCCGCCGAACGCTCGACCGCAGCCGCAGCCTGATCCGTCGGCCCGCTCACAATCGCAGACCATGGAATAGCGGCCGACCAGCTCTCCTGCCGGCACGTAACAGAAATCGCCGGCTACAGAGCCCTGCGTGGTCGTCGTGGAAACAAATAACTTCAACATGGGTCGCTCCTTCTCGGTGTGATGTTGATCCGGCCGTTCATGCGGCAAATGCTCTTGGTGGGCTGTGGCATTGGGTGTTGCCATCGGGGAGAGTGATCGTGAGTGTGCGGTCGGCAGACAAGCGGAACTGCCAGCCGCCCTCGTGGGCGTAGTGGTGATGCTTGGTGCACAGGGGAAGCAAGTTCTCGATATCGGTCGGGCCGCCGTTGCGGAAGTACTTGAGGTGATGGATGACGACGTAGTCCCAGGCGACGCAGCAGCCGGGCACGGCGCAGCCGCGATACATCGCTCGCAGTGCCCGACGTTGTTCGCGATTGGCAAGCCGGGTGGTGTTGCCGAGATGCAGCTTGACGCCGTCGGCCCCGACGATGATCGGGGTGATCTCAGCCAGACAAGCCATCCGCCGGATGGTCTCGAGCGGTAGATCGATGCCAAGGCCGCAATCGATGACGCTGTCTTCATGCGGGCCGTAGGCAAGCGTGATTGCATCGATGAGGATCGACATGTCGACACCGCCGGCCTTGGCTCCGTCGCCGTCGATCAACGCGGCAAGCGACAAGGCACGGAGATGATGCTGCTTGTCGAGGGCATCTCGCGGCGCGGTGTCGGGCGTGGAGTCGTGGAACAGCTTCTCGATCGTGCGTGTCAGCCGGCCGTGCAGCCGCCCACCGGTCTCGGGGTCGAACTCGCCGTGCAGGCACCACATCCCGGTGGTCTTGTCGACCCACGTCTTCAGATATGTGGCCTGCTTCTGGCGACGCAACACCTCGAGTCCGTCGCCGCGCTGCAGCCGCAGCATTTCGGTGCGCACGGTGCGAGCGAACTCGGCTGGTGTCGAACGCTCGGCGATCGCCGTGAGGAACTCGCCGCGACCCGCGAATTGGTCGCGTTCGGCAGGCTCGAGTTTGCCAATGGCTGCCGCGATCACGTCGACGTGGGCAACCGACACCTCGCCATCAGCGAGGGCGGTACCGAACGACGGCATCGTCTCGATCGCCGCCGCACGTTTGAATGGTTGCAACGCCTGACCGAGCGACACCCGCGTCGCGTCGGCGAGGACATGTTCGGGAAATATCGCAGGCGATGCAGCCGCCAACCCGGTGAGTCGCGAAGCCACGGACACCTTGCCGGCCTCGGCCCAGGCGATCAGGTGGGACAGGTCGTGTAACACCCGCGTGCAACACTCGACATCGTCTGCAGAGACGTCAACCGCGGACAATTGTCCGACCACGTTGGCGATGTCCGCTGAGCTCATGAATCGAACACTAGTTCGATTCATGAGCTGGAGTCAAGTAGAACTACAGGTTTTCTTCACTCCACTATGTGCAGCAGCCGAAGGAGCAAACTGTGATACTGCTCGGTACCCGCGATGGCCATCGCCGGCGAGAGATCCTGGCCGGTCTCGAACAGCGCCAGGCTCGATCGATTGATGCACGCCACCTTGTAGGCGTTGAAGGCCTCCCAATACGCCCATTGCGCGGTACTCATCCGAACACCGGCCACTCGTTCGAACAGGCTGAGCCACAGTGCGCGTGAGCCAGGCGGCACGTCGCGCATCGACAGGCTGTACGACCAGTCCTCCGCCGGATCGCCGGGGTGGGCCATGTGCCAATCGGTCATCGCCACCACGGCGCCGTCCACGATCAACATGTTGCTCGGCCGCGGCGCGCCATGCACCAGTGCGATTCGCTTGTCCAACGGAACATTTTGGTGCAGCCAGATCTCGGCAGCATCCAACATCGGCACGCGGGGTCCACCGGCGGATTTTCCAACATTGCGCCAGTGCTCGATCTGGACGTGTGTCGCTTGCTGGGGATCGACTGCCGGTATGTCGGACGGAACACCGAGACTGTGCACGCTCGCCAACGTCTTCACGAAAGCGATTGCTGCCGCCTCGTCAACGGCCTGCTCGTCGACAGGCTGAACGTCGAGAGCGTCGATGACAAGAAACGGTTTGCCGAGCACTTCTCCCGTCGTCTCCGACCACCGCGCACTCGCTATTGGGAACTCGGACCGACGCAGCCACTGCATCACCCGCAGCTCGTCACTGATCCACGCGCCGACCGTACGACCCTGTTCGACCCTCACGATGAAACGACCGGCGGTGGTATCGACCGCGTACGAAACCCTCGAATATCCCGACCCGATCCGGCGCGAGCTGCGCACCCCTACGGCTTCGCCGGTCTGCGAGCTCAGGTACTCGGCGAGCCGAGCTTCATCCACCAGGCACCTGCCCGCGGCGGGCTTTCAGCAGCGCGGCTTCAGTGCGGAGGTCTTGTTCGAGATGACGCTCGAGAATTTCGCGGACCACTTGGTACGCGGCGTGATGAGGGTCGGCGAGCACAGCG
>JAENVT010000578.1 GCA_016650435.1 Ilumatobacteraceae bacterium | reverse complement strand
TTCACCAGCTGGGCGCCCATGTTCTCGTATGGGTCGTCGAGCTCGATTTCCTTGGCGATGGAGACGCCGTCGTTGGTGATGGTCGGTGCGCCGAACTTCTTGTCGAGCACGACGTTGCGACCCTTCGGCCCGAGGGTGACCTTGACCGTGTCGGCCAACTTGTTGACCCCGGCTTCGAGGGCGCGACGCGCCTCGTCGTCAAACTTCAGTTGCTTTGCCATGTTGTCGTCAGCTCACTTGCCGACGATCGCCAGCACGTCACGGCTGGTGAGGATCAACAGATCGTCGCCGTCGATGGTGACTTCGGTGCCGCCGTACTTGGAGTACAAGACGGTGTCGCCGACCTTGATGTCGAGCTTTGCGTGGGTGCCCTTGTCGTCGCTCCAGCGGCCGGGGCCTACGGCGAGCACTTCGCCCTGTTGCGGCTTTTCCTTGGCGGTATCGGGGATGACCAGACCGGATGCGGTGGTCTGCTCGGCCTCGTTGGGCTTGACGACAATGCGGTCATCGAGGGGCTTGAGATTCATGGGTGCGGGCCTCCGTTGGCATGGGCACTCGGCTGGGGTGGGTTTCATTTGCAGCGTTAGCACTCGGCTACCGCGAGTGCCAATCCTAGGCGGCGGCGGTCACGGTTAGCAACCGGGAGGTGAGAGTGCTAATCGGGGCCTAATGCGCGATACTCGCGACGTGAAGGCCAGCGGCCTGCAGGGCGAAGCGTTACCCGAGATGATCGAGATTCTCGACGACGACACCGATCCTTTCGGCGATCGCGCCGCCAACATGACGATCCACGACCCGAGCGGGCCGCGCTGGGTCGGGCCGGTCGCTGCGGCGGCCCTGATCGCGGTCTTCGCCTACGGCGTGGTGACTTCGGCGTCGTCGACCGGAATCCCGAAAGTGACGCCGGTCAGCAGCACGCCCTTCGTGCCTAAGACCACACAGCCGCCGGCGCCCACCACCACCGTTGCTCCACCTGTGGTCCCGTACTATGCAGCCGACCCGCCACGAGAGTTCACCGTGCAGTCCGCCGAGTTCGTCGACCCGGAGCGGAATGTGTTCCGAACAACAGGCAACTACCAGTTGTGGGCCACGCCCGATGCAACCGGGACCAGCGGCTCGTGGTTCTCGATCTACAGCGTCTTGCAAGGTGATGACGCGCTTTTTGCAGTCGACGCGTTCCGCCTGCAATCGGGCGAACAGTCGATGGCGGTCTCGCACACCAGCAGTGGGCAGTCGGTCGTGCAATTCTCGGTCGACGGGTCCATGTCGGCCACGCTGACCGCCTTCGGCTGGAGTGACCCGGACCTCGTGCGGCTAGCCCAATCGATCACCGTTACCGGCAACGACGTCGGCTTGGCCGACGAGTCCCTGATCGATGGTTACCAACTGATCAGTTCCGTCCAGCCGTGGGTAGCCGTGCAAGGCACACCGGCGGAGCAGATCTACTACGCGTCAAGCACGGATCCAAACAGGGGCATTGCAGTCTCGGTCGCTGAGAGGCCACCAACGAACGCAGGTGGCGCCACTCTCGATCGGCAAATAGCACTTCAATTCTTGCTCGACCATGTCACGCCGTTCGACGTCGACGGTCACTTGGCCGTCGCCGGCGTGACGACCGACCTAGGCGATTTTTCTCTGGCCTCGTGGATCGCTGGCGATCACATCGTCACGATCTCGGCAGCGATGTCGGTGCCGGAGTTGATCGCGGTCGCCCAAACCGTGCACGAGGTCTCGTTCGAGGACTGGAACGGCATGCGTTTCCAGGCCGCGCGGCACAGCTCCGACAACAACTTCGGCAACTACCAAGAGACAGACCCTCTCCCCGTCTCGTTCGGCACCGACGCGGCCGGCCAGGTGTGGACAATCCAGGTTTCGATGGCGACGTTCCCGAACCATCGTGAGCTCACGTGGCGTTGGGACAACAACAGCGGCTTCGGAGGTGAGGTCGACGGCACGGCGAGGATCAACACGATGGTCGACAACCACCGCACCTATGTGATGGCTGATTTGCCGCGTGCTGTGGCGTCCACAGCGCAACTCCAGATCATGCGGGATGGCTTGGATCCCGTGACCGTGCCGTTCAGCGACACCGACGGCAGCTTCGACCGAACGTTCGCCGCTTATGCGTTCAGCGAACCAGTGCTCTACACCGCACAAATCGTCGGCGAGGACGGCGCAGTACTGGCCACTTGGCCATCGCCGTGAAGACCGACGAAGACCTAGCGATCATCGAGATCATCGACGACGACGTCGACCCGTTCGGCGACCGGGCTACCAACACGACGATTTACGACACCGGCGGACCACGTTGGATCGGGCCTGTCGCCGCGGCCGCGCTGATCGCCCTGATGACCTACGGCGTCGCCACGTCGGCGACGTCGAACAGCGCCCCGAAGGTGGCACCAGTCACCACCATCGAGCACGCGCCCACTACGACTCAACCGAAGCCGACTCCGACAACGACCGTGCCTCCGCCACTGGTGCCCTACTACGCAGCTGATCCGCCACCGGAGTACAGCCTGGACAGCGCTCAGATCGAAGACGAATCGGGGGTCATTTTCTCCCGGCCACCGGGGAACTACCAGCTGTGGGCCACCAGCGGGTCCGAAGCGTGGTTCTCGATCGTGACCTATTCCGGTGGTGGGTTGGGCTACGCGGTCGATGCCTACCGAGTGCGGTCGGGCGCGCAGTCGATCGCAATCTCACACACCCCGTCCGGACAGACCCTTACTCAGTTCGCGCATGGAGGCTCGGTTGGCGTGACGATCACCTCCTCGGGGTGGAGCGACGCAGATCTCATCATGCTGGCCTCGTCCGTCACGGCCGATCAACGTGCAATTCACTTCAACGACCGGTCGCTGTTGGCCGACTACCAGATGCTCAGCTCCGTGCAGCCGTGGCTCGCCGTGCAAGGCAACCCCGTCGAGTACGTCAACTACTCGTCCGGGCGAGATCTCACCGGTGGCATCACGCTGACGGTTGCGCCGCGCCCGCCGAGCGGCCAGGGCGGCGACACGCGCGATCGTCAGGTCGCACTGTATTACTTCTTCGACCAGGCAACGACGTTCGACGCAGACGGCCACGTGGCCGTCGCCGGTACATTGGTCGGCCAACCCGACGCCGCACTGGCCAGCTGGATCGCCGGCGAGCACATCGTCACCATCTCCGGCTCGTTGCCGCTGCAACAACTTGTCACCATCGCCCAGACGGTCCATGAGGTCACGGCGGACGAGTGGAGGGGTATGCAGTTCCAAGCAGCCAGCCACAGCTCCAACAACGACTTCGGCAACCCCACCCAGTCCCTGCCGGCGCCGGTTTCGTTCGGCAACGACGGCGCTGCCGAGCCGTGGAAGATCGAAGTGATGATCGGGACCTTCGCGAACCGACAGTTTGTGAACTGGCAATGGGACAACAGCGGCTTCGGATCGAGCGCCGAAGAAACGGCCACGATCAACACCGTCGTCGATGCTCAACGCACATACGTCCTTGCCGATCTGCCACGCGCCGTTGCCGCGACCGCCCAGTTACAGATCAACCGTGCGGGTCTCGATCCTGTGCTCGTGCCGTTCAACGATGCGCAGCCGACCTCCGACCGGACGTTCGCGGCGTATGCATTCAGCGAACCCACGACCTATACCGCGCAGATCATCGGCGCCGACGGTGCTGTGTTAGCGAGCTGGCCGTCGGGGTGAACATCGAATCGCCGCCCGAGCTTGTCGAGATGATCGACGACGAATGGGACGTCTTCGGCGATCAGTCGTTCAAACGGTCAAGTCGCGATACAGATGGACCGCGCTGGGTCGGGCCTATCGCGGCGATCGCACTGCTAGCGCTCGTTGGATATGGCGTGGCCAGCTCGTCCACCGGATCGACACCGACACCGGCACCGACCATTCCCGGCCTCATCAAGACTCAGTACTACGTCGCCGATCCACCATCCGGTTTCAACCTGTACCTCGCGGAGGGGCGCGATGAAGGCGGCGCCGCGGCTAGCGATCTCAGTCAAGGCGGCCCGGCTCAGTTGTGGGCAACCGGCGACGCCAGCGCGACAGCTGGCTCGTGGTTCCTCGTGTCGCGCGGAAGTCACCACGCAACGGGTCAGAACTCGTACCGGACGATCGTCGACGGCATCGAGGTGGTCATCGAACACGACCCGCCGACCGGGCAATCTCGGCTGTCGTTCACCAAGGACGGCCACGCGCTGGAGATCACCGCGCTGGGTTGGCTCGATCGGCAACTTGTGCGGCTCGTCAGGTCCGTCAGCATCGACGACTCCGAGATCCGCTTCAGCGACAGATTCTTTGCCTCGGACCACAGGCACATCCTCGACTCCGATCCGGCGGCGGCATTGTTCGGCCTGCCCGTCGCCAGGGTCGGCTACACCACCGGACTTCCGGCCACTCTGGCCAAGAGCTTCACGATCACTGTGGGCGGCGACAACATCGCCGACCGCTCGAAGGTGGTGAAGTTCGCGCTGTCCAACTCGGCATCGTTCACGGTCGGCGATCTGACTGCGATCGTGGGTCAGTCCGCCGCCGATCCGACGGTGTCGATCGCCCAGTGGCAAGACGGCGAACGGTTGATCACGATGCAGGGCAACGTCGGGCCCAAGCAACTCGCAGCAATCGCCGCAACCGTTCACCAGAGTTCAAAACGCTCGGTGCACAAACAGCTCGACTCGGGCGCGGCCCGCAAGCTTGCAGCTCTCCAAGTCGAACCGACGACCATCGCCTCTGGGATGCTTGGCGATGGGTGGCCCTGGAGGATCCAGGTGTCTACACGCAACCCCTCCAACGCTTTGGATGGATACCTGTGGTGGATCGGGCAACCCGGCGACCAGACCCAACCGACAGAGACGAGGATCAGCCTGCCCACCGGCAAACCGACCATCGAAACCATCGTCGAACACGGCCGCACCTACGTCCTGGCCAAGGTGCCGCTCTCGATGACCGGGGCACAACTGCACGTCAGCCCGAACGGTCTGCCGTCCACGGTCGCGCCGTTGTTGACGATCGATCGGAGGCTGGCCGACAACTTCACCGCAACGGTGTTTTTCGAACCTGTGCCGTTCACGGCCCGCATCCTCGACGGCAGCGGCGCGACGGTTGCCTCGTGGCCAACACTCTGACAACCTTGCAACCGCTAGTCGCTCTCCTTCAGCAGGGCAACGCCTAGACGATCGGCGAGTTCGACAACGAGATGCAACGGCAAGCCGATCACGTTGCTGACGCTGCCTTCGACGCCTGATACCAAAGCTGCGCCCGCGCCTTGCAGTGCGTACGAACCCGCCTTGCCGAGCGGTTCGCCTGTGTCGACATACCAATCGATCGTCGCCTCGTCGAGTGGCACGAAGGTCACCGACGTCGTACAGACATCGGCGAGTTCTCGACCACCGAGGCGAACAGCGACGCCGGTGTGCACGCGGTGCGTCCGCTCCGACAGTCGGCGCAGCATTGACTTGGCGTCACGATCGTCGCTTGGCTTGCCCATGATCATCGCGTCGAGATCAACCGTCGTGTCGGCAGCAATGACCAACTCATCAGGCGCTGAGCTCACCGCGTCCGCCTTGGCGATCGCCAAACGACGTACGTAGCCGACCGGGTCCTCCCCTTCCATCGGCGACTCGTCGATTTCAGGAACCCGGACCTCGAACCGCACACCGATCTGCGACAACAGATCGTGTCGACGAGGTGATGCCGACGCGAGAATGACCTTGGTCATCCGCCACTGAGCGCCATCACATGCGCGTCGTCCGGCACCGCGACGTCGTCGAGATGGTCGAGGTAGCCATCGGGCAGGGCGACCCGAATAGGACCGTTGGTGTGACCTCGGCGAATACGCTCGCCGCCGGAGACGAGGACAATGGTTGGGTCGAGTGGCGCGATGAGATCTTCCAATTCGGCGAGCGTCGATATGTTGGCGAACCGTCGACGAGTTTCTCCACCGACCGGATACCCGGTGAGGTACCACGACGTGTGCTTGCGGAAGTCGCGCATCGCCAGGTTCTCGCCGAGGTGGCCGGCCAAGAGGCGGGCGTGTCGCGCCATCACTGCACAGGCTTCAGCCAGCGAAGGCGACGTTGGTACCGGCCGACCGTTGAGGGCTTCGACAAGGTCGCGAAAGAGCCACGGCCGGCCAAGGCAGCCACGACCGACGACGACACCATCGCAGCCCGTCTGGCGCATCATTGCAACTGCGTCGGCCGCCTCCCAGATGTCACCGTTGCCGAGGACCGGGATCTCCGGGACGGCGGCCTTCAGCTCCCCGATCGCGTTCCAGTCTGCGCTTCCTGCATAGTGCTGCTCGGCGGTGCGAGCATGCAGAGCGATGGCCACAACGCCCTCGTCGACCGCAATGCGGCCGGTCTCAATATAGGTCAGCAGCGAATCGAACAGTCCCTTGCGGAACTTGATCGTCACGGGAACCGCGAACGGTGTGGCCGCGGCGACGGCCTCGCGCAGGATTGCTCGCAGCAGGTTGGGCTTTGCCGGCACGGCGGCGCCGCCACCCTTGCGCGTGACCTTGGCCGCCGGGCAGCCGAAATTGATGTCGATGTGGTCGACACGGTCGGCGTCACACAGCTTGCGAATCGCCTCACCGAGTGTCACCGGATCACTGCCATAGATCTGCAGGCTGCGCGGCTGCTCGTCCCCGCCGAACGTCATCATCCGCTCGGTCTTGGCGTTGCCGTGCACGACCGCTGTGGCCATGACCATCTCGTTGACGTAGACCAAGCCAGGGGCAAACTCCCGGCACAACGTGCGGAACGGCGCGTTGGTGACTCCCGCCATCGGCGCCAGCACAACTGGTGCGACGGGTGTGAACGAGCCAATTCTCACCCCGACAGGCTACGGCCACCACTCATCTCTCCCCATCCAAGTCCGGCGACAGGGTCAGGGGTCGAAAGTGAGGCGCAGGTTGGGGAGAGCACCGATGTCGAGCGGGGTCGGACCGTCGCTGCCGAGCCGGTGCCACCCGGCGGCAGCGATCATCGCCGCGTTGTCGGTGCACATCGCCCGGCTGGGCAAGAAGACTGCGATCGAGTCCTCTTTGCCAGCCTCGGCGAACCGCTCTCGCAGCAGGGAGTTGGCGGCGACACCGCCGCCGAGCGCAAGGCCGCGTGCGCCGACGGATGCGGCGGCGCGCCGAGCCTTGGCCACGAGCACATCGATCACCGCGGTCTGGAACGACGCGGCGACGTCGGCAGCGGATACATCGGGGTTCTTGCGCACATAGTTGACGACCGACGTTTTCAAACCGCTGAAACTGAAGTCGAGCCCGTCGTTGAGCATCGCTCTGGGGAAGGCGATCGCAGTCGGGTCGCCGCGCAGTGCCTCCTGATCGATCGCTGGACCGCCCGGATACCCGAGCCCGAGGAAGCGTGCGACCTTGTCGAACGCTTCGCCCGCGGCATCGTCGATTGTCTGGCCGAGCAGTCGATAGTGACCGTGGTCGCGCATCTCGATCAACATCGTGTGCCCGCCCGAGACCAGCAGCACCACCAGCGGCATCTCCAACGACTGGTCCTCGAGGAAGGCCGCGTACAGATGGGCCTCCATGTGGTTGACCCCGACGAACGGCACGTCCCATGTCAGCGCCAACGCCTTTGCAGCGGACACTCCAACCAACAGGGCGCCGACCAAACCGGGCCCGACGGTGCATGCCACTGCGTCGATTCGCTCAGGTTCGACGCCGGCTTCGACGATTGCCCTCGCCACGACGGGGTTGAGTAGATCGAGATGGGCTCGGCTGGCTATTTCGGGCACGACGCCGCCGTATTGAGCGTGCAAGTCGACCTGCGTCGACACCACGCTGGAGAGGATGTCGTAGCCGCCCATCACCAGGGCCGCGGCGGTCTCGTCGCAACTCGTCTCGATGCCAAGGATCACGGTCGATTCGGTGACGTTCATCGCTGTCGAGGACCCGGCGCCGACTCGGGGCTCAACGCTTTCAGCCGTTCGCCGTAGGCGGCCTCGCCAATGTCATGACACCACATGACAATGGCGTCCTCGGTGTTTTCGTAGTAGCGCTGACGCACCCCTGCCGGCACAAAGCCGAAGCTGCGATACAACGCCTGAGCGCCGGTGTTGCTGACCCGAACCTCCAGTGTCATGGCTTCGCAACCGCGGTTGATCGCCTCCCACGCCAACTCCGCCAGCATCCGCGTCGCCACACCCTTGCGTTGCCGGTCGGCAGCGACCGCGATGTTGGTGACGTGTGCGTCGCCGACGACGAACATCAAACCCGCGTAGCCCACGACCGTGGCACC
>JAENVT010000577.1 GCA_016650435.1 Ilumatobacteraceae bacterium | reverse complement strand
GGTCAATCGTCGTCGCATCGTTCCGGGATCACCGAACGAAAATGCGCGGAGGCCGTCGGCCCGTGGCCACATCGACGACACCTTGCCGTGCCTCTAGGTGTTCGGACAGCTATGTCGACCGACTTTCGTCCGGTTCTCACTCTGTGACTCGGGGTCGGCGAACTGCGGCGCGGACAATCAGGTCGTCGGGAGAGCCCTGCCCTCGTTCGACGTCAGTCGCTGGTGACGCCGAAGAGGGCAGCGAGCTTCTCGATCGTCGCCTGCTCGGCGGGATTCACCGACTTGGCAGACTGCGCGACCGCTTCAGCGATCGCGACGAACCACGCAGCGACCTGCGCAGCTTCGTCGGGCGGCAGCTTCCTGAGCGCGGCCGCGGCCGGCTCGAGCTCGTGTAGCACGCTCGCGATCGCGGCCTGGGGCGTAGGACCCCGGCGCTCCTTCAGCTCCGCTCTCGCTTCCTTCGTGTTGGCCTCGGCGACGATCTGGCCGATGAGCTCGTTCGCGACTCCACGCTCACCCGGCTTCGATATCGACCGAGCACTCGCGCTCGCCTCCTTCATCATCGAGATCGGACCGTGCTCGCCGACGAAGAAGACCGCCGCCGTGACAAGGAGCGGTGCGTCGGTCAAGGCGTGCCACTCGCTGTCGGTGAACGCGGACTTGTCAGTCATCGAGTACTCCTCCAGCCAGCCGGGACTTCGTCTCGAACATCGCTTGCGCCCGATCGAGCGGCACATCCTCGACGGGCCCGCCAGACACCAATACCCGCATTGTTCACGAGCACGTCGATCTCACCGGCCGCGGCGACCGCCGCCTTGATGCTGACGTCACTAGTGTCCTGCGTCAGGAATAGCTCGCGTTATTGCTTGGGATAGTTCATACTGCGATGTATGGGATCGCGTGGTCGTCCGAAGCAGGCGTTGACACTCACCGACGACGAGCGCGAGGTGCTGGCGCGCTGGTCGCGGCGGCCGAAGTCGCCGCATTCGTTGGCGCAGCGGTCGCGGATCGTGTTGGAGTGCGCGAGCGGCGCGGACAACGTGGTGGTGGCCGCGAAGCTCGATGTGAACCAGGCGACGGTGTCGAAGTGGCGGCGTCGGTTTATCGAGCTGCGTCTCGACGGGCTGGTCGATGAGCCCCGTCCGGGCGCGCCCCGCACGATCAGCGACGACGACGTTGAACGGGTGATTGTGCGTACGTTGGAGGACAAGCCGGCGGATGCGACGCAATGGTCGACGCGGGACCTCGCCGCGAAGGTTGGGATGTCGGCGTCGTCGGTCGGTCGGATCTGGCAGGCGTTCGGACTCAAGCCCTGGCTGATCGACACGTTCAAGTTGTCCGAGGATCCGATGTTCGTCGAGAAGGTCCGCGATGTCGTCGGGCTCTACATCAACCCGCCAGAGCATGCCGTGGTCCTCTGCGTCGATGAGAAGACCAGTATCCAAGCGCTTGATCGCACGCAACCGTCGTTGCCGATGCGCCCCGGCCAGATCGAGCGTCGCACGCATGACTACGTGCGTCACGGCGTGACCGATCTGTTCGCGGCGTTGAACCTCGCGACCGGCCAAGTCACACACCAGACCCGATCGCGACACCGTGCGATCGAGTTCCGCAAGTTCCTCGACGCGATCGACGACGCGGTGCCGGCCGAGCTCGATGTCCATGTCGTGCTCGACAACTCGAGCACCCACAAGACCCCCGCGATCCACCGCTGGCTGTTACGCCACCCGCGCTTCACGTTTCATTTCACACCGACGAGCAGCAGCTGGCTGAACCTCGTGGAACGTTGGTTCGCCGAACTGACCCGCAAGTTGTTGCAACGATCCGCGCACAGGAGCGTCGCCGCGCTCACCGTCGACCTCGATCGCTGGATCGAGACCTGGAACAACAACCCGCGACCCTTCGTCTGGCACAAGACCGCAGACGAGATCCTCGACAACCTCAAGAAATATCTAGTGAACCTCTGACGCAGGACACTAGCTGTGTGCTCCCGAAAGGTTGGTCGCGCAGGTGATGGGTGGGTCGCTCCGAGGCGGTGTGGCCGCGTCTGACCTTCCCCCGATTGCCTGGACGGGTTGGGTGTGATGATTCTCGCGTACGTGATCGTCGCGTGCGCTGTGACGCAATCGGCGTGACGGGGATGCGTGCGCCGCTCGCCGAGGCGCTCAGATCGGCTCTGAGCGATGACG
>JAENVT010000576.1 GCA_016650435.1 Ilumatobacteraceae bacterium | reverse complement strand
TGATGACGCCGGGAAGTAGCCGTTGACGTCGACGACGAGGTCGGTGTCGACCATCGTGAACAGGCACACTCGACCGGCGGTGCCGACACCGGACACGACCGAGTTGGCCACGGTCGCTCCTGGGGCGAAGTTGACGTTCGACGCCAAGGGTCGCGGTGTGCCGCACGGGAACACGGTCACGAATCCGGTGGCCACTGGCTGGGTCACCGTGACGGTCAACACCACAGCCGACGCGGTCGCAGCGACTCCGCCGCGACCGGCAACGGTCAACTCCGTCACTGAACCACCGCGACGGACACCCACGCCGGCGAACAACCCATCCGCTGTCGCGAACCCTGGTCCGACCCGGGACTCCAACAACCGCGCCGGGACCAACGACACGAACGACGGCGTCCACGCGTGAGCCAAGGTGATCGTGCCGGATGAACCGTCGCCGCCGTCGACGGCCACGTGGTATGTGCGGCCGCCCTCGACGCGAATCGTGAGGTTGCTGCCGTTCCCCGGTCCGTCGTTCGACCCGACGGCTGTGAGCGCAGACACTGTCGAGCCGGTGTACACCGCGAGCATGGTGTCGAACGTCGATCCTTCCGTGGACAGCGTCACCGTGCCATAGCCGGGGGCGATGAACGTCCACCACACGGACGTTCCACCGATGCTCGGCCCGTGAGCCGGTTCCCCGGGTTCGGTGCTGGCGTCGACGTTGGTACCGGCGATCGATGTGGGAAGCGACAGGTCCAGGGTTGCCGCAGAGCCGAACTGATCGTTGCCCGGCGGGGCATTCGCGGAAGCGAACAACAACGCGTTCGGCGATCCCGCTGGATCGGCAATGACACCGACGGTCGCGGAGGCAACGAGATCCCGGGCAACCTGGGCCGGCGTCCATGTCGGCCGCTCCGACAGCAGCACCGCAGCAGCGCCGGCAACGTGCGGAGCGGACATCGACGTGCCGCTCTTCAGCACGATCTCCGTGGTCGACGCGATTCCAGCGGATGGGATGTTCACGCCCGGCGCGAACAGATCCACGCACGACCCGAAGTTGGAGAACGAGGCGCGTGCATCGTTCTCCGCCGAGGCCGCAACAGTGAGCGCTGCCGAAAGCCGCGCGGGCGAACGGTTGCACGCGTTCTGGGTCTCATTGCCTGCAGCCGCGACCACAGTGACGCCGTCGGTGATGGCGGCCTGCACCGCAGCGTCGAGCAGTGAGGACGGCGGGCCGCCGATGCTGATGTTGGCGACCGCCGGCGCCCCGGCTTGGTGATCGGCGATCACCCAATCGAGTGCGTCCAGAAGCTGGGATGTGTTCGTCATGCCGTTGCAGTCGAGCACGCGCACCGCAACCAATGAGACGCTCTTGGCAACGCCCGAGGCCTGCCCGCCGACGATGCCCGCAACATGCGTGCCGTGTCCATTGCAGTCGCCCGTCACGAGCCCGTCCGCGACCGTCGTGAAACCGCTGCGGACCCGACCACCGAAGTCGGTGTGCAGCGCGGAGATCCCCGAGTCGATGATGTACGCCGTGACGCCGGCCCCGGAGCTGTTGTAGCTGTAGGTGCCCGACAGCGGCAGTGAACGCTGGTCGAGACGATCGAGACCCCATGGTGCTCCCGCCTGCTCGGTCGTCGGTTGTACAGATGATTCGACGCCGTCGAAGCCGAGCACCTGATCAGCTTCGACATGCGTGACGAATGGCTGACCACGCAAGACATCGATGACGTTGGGCGCGAAGCGCACTGCAACTCCATCGAAGACGTTTGTGTACACCTCCACGACATCAATACCGAGGGCCTCGAGCCGCCCCGCTTGGAGATACGGGTCGCTACCGGTCTCGAACTCCACCAGGTAGCGGCCACCGGTGCCGGTGCCGGGCGCCGCAACATCGGCGGCCGCCCGGACCGTCGGAGGGGTAACAGGTTGGAGCGCGACGAATGGTGCGGCGCCCGCTGCGATGGCGATCAGCAGCGCACGAATCGGGTTCGTCATGCCCGGCACGCCATTCGCTCCATGCTATCTATGTGCGCGAACTGAGACTGGGAGCCCGATCAGGAGCAACGGTTCACTTCTGAGCCGGGTGTGAGAATCGAACTCACGACATCTTCATTACAAGTGAAGTGCTCTGCCGACTGAGCTAACCCGGCGGGGTTCGGGAAATGGTAGAGGACGAGGGCCGAGAAAACGTACGGGAATCATCAACAGGAGCAGCACTCGAACCTGCGCACTCTGACGTGCTCACTGCAAACGCTCTGTCGACTCTGCGGCTCCGACGTGGAGGGAGAGCGCGTCCTTCCTTCTCGACGGCTCGCAATATGGTGGACGCGTGAACACCGCAGACCCATCTTCCGAATCTCACCGACCCACACCTGCCAGCCTGTTGAAGCCGAGCGAGGTGTCGAGCCGGGTTGGCTTCTTCGATCGGTTTGCGGGTCTCACCGCGCAGATGGCGAGTCGAGCTCCGTTCTTTGCGTTCTGCCTCCTGCTGGTGATCATCTGGTTGATCCAAGGGGCGGTCAAGATCATCTCCAACGGAAAGTTCTCGTCGTTCCTCGATGGCCAGTATCAGCTCGAGATCAATACGACCACGACGATCATCACGTTCCTGATGGTTGCCCTGTTGCAGAACAGCCAGACCCGAAGCGATCAAGCCCTCCAGCACAAGTTGAACGCGATAGCCGATGGGATGGCGGACCTGATGGACCACCTCTCCGAGCGTCACGATGACGATGATCTCCGCGACGACATTCGTGAACTCCGACTCGCAGTGGGGCTGGAGAACATCGAAAGCACCGACCGGCAGCGCGCGCAACGATCAGATCCGGACGATCAGCCGAAGCCTGGGACGCCTCAACCGTCCGGCTGATTGCGCGCCCTCTCGCTGGTCAGTACTGAGTCGACCGGAACTTCGACATCAGGTGCTCGCCGGCAGTGACCGGGGCATAGCGAGGCGACTCACCCTCGGAGAGACAAGTTGGGATGCATTCGATCACGGTGTCCCAATTGGCGTTGTGGAAGAAGGCAATCGACTGCCGGCGTGACGTCGCGGCAACACTCGCGGGCGGTGTGACTACCCGGTGCAACGTCGACCGCCAGCGATTGTTCGTCCACCGTGCCATCGCATCACCGAGGTTGACGATCAACGACCCGGCCACCACAGGCACTGCCGTCCAACGATCTCCCGTGCTCGAAGGCACAAGCACTTCCAGGCCGCCGGGCGAGTCGTCCGCGCACAGAACGGTGACCGTGCCGTAGTCGGTGTGGGCACCGGCGCGCAGCTGTCCGGGCTCCGGTGGCTTGAGTACGGCCGGGTAGTTGAGCAGCCGCAACGCGCTCGTGTGTCGCTCGATTCGCGAATCGAAGAAGTTGCTCGGCAGTTCCAGGGCATCGGCGAACAGCGTCATGATTTCGGCGACAAGATCCGACATCGCCAAGTAGTAGGCCTCCAACGCGGGTCGCAACTCGGGCAGCGCCGGCGGCCACGGTGTCGGCTCGTAGACGAAGGCCTCGGCGGCATCGGCAGGTGGATGAGCCGGTCGCTCGATCGGACCCATCGAGAACGTCTCTTTCAAATCGGGAGGCGTGTCGTCGCCCAACGATGCCGCCAGTCGCTCGCCCTGCATGGGCGTATAGCCGTACGGGTAGCCGAGATAAGGCATTGCGACGGCCATCTTGTCGGCCACCGGGAGATCGAAGAATCTTGTGGCGGCAGCCCATCCAGCGTCGATCACCGTCTGGTCGACACCGTGGTTGGTCACCACCAGGAAGCCGACGTCCTCGCACGCTCGATCGATCAACGTCGCCGCGTTCTGAACCCCGAGATCGATCACGGGAATGGTCATCTCAGCGTCGATCGTCACCGATCCAGCATGGCAGTTGCGCTGCTGCCTCGATGTGCGCGAGGACCCTCCACACCACCTGGGTCTGCAGACGTCGGGCGCGGTTCCGGAACCGCGGCTTGGGTTCTCGCGCCCGAGAAGCCTGTGTGGGTGCGAAAGCGGAACTGGCGGTTCTGAGACCGCGCCCAGTGTCAGGCGATGGAGCCGTCTGCCTCGTTGCGGCTCATCAGTTCGTCCGACACTCGGCACCCGATCGAGAAGGCGATCTCGGAGCTCGACACAGCGTCAACGAAGTCGCGTCCGTCGATGGTGATCAGCCTTGTCGTACAGGTCGCGGCAACGGTCGCCGTGCGACTCGTCTCGCGAAGCAGGGCGATCTCACCGAACTGTTCTCCAGGTCCGAGTGTGCCGATGCGGCGTCCGGCGCGAGACACTCCGCACTCACCTTCAGCGATGACGTAGAAAAGATCGCCAGGGTCGCCCTCGGCAATGACGACCCCGCCGGCCACCTTCTCGACCATCGACGAACGCGCCGCAAGCTTCTCGAGCGTGATCGGTGGCAGGGGTGAGAGGAGCGGGATCCCGGCCAATAGCGACAGCACCTCGGGGAGGGGCTCGGAGCGTTCGTCGATCGATCTGAACCTCGGCAGCAGCGCGCCGGCAAGCACAGGCAAGATCAATCCGACAACGATCAAAACTGTCCGCAACCCCAGCCACGAGATCAGCGCCGGCGCGGCGAGCGAGCCGAGCCCACCCATCGCAATGCCGAATGTGTAGAGCACCCCGAAGACGCGCCCCAAGGCGCGATCTACGCCGAGGCGTTGAATGAGTGTGAACCCGGAAACGTCGAGGATCGCGTTTCCGAGACCGATGACGAGCAAGGCGACGACAGCGACGACGGTGTGGGGCAGGAGGCCGATCACTGCGATCGGGAACCCCCACAGCACGAGTGCGACCGCGAAAGGCTTGCCCAGGCGTCGACGCCCGGTCAGTGTCACGGCGTACATCGCTCCGACGATTCCGCCGACTCCCATTGCCGCGGCCAGCCAGCCAACACCGCTGCTGCCCAGGTGGATCAGGTCGAACGAGACAGCGACGAGCAGAACTCCCAGCATGCCGCGGACGAAGATCTGGGCCACGAAGCAGCCGACGAGGATGGCCATGTCGACGTTGCCACGCAACTCGACCAACCCGCCCATCAGCGCGTCGCGTGGCCGCTCGCGTGACCGTCGCACCGCCTTCGACGGGTCGGTGGCGACGTCGATGCCGACGACTGCAAGCAGTCCGCCAAGACCAGCCAGCGCAGACGCGGCGATGACGAACCACGGCTGGGCGCCGAGCAGCAAGAGTGCGCCCAACGCCGGGCCGAGGAACGTCACGAATCCTTCCAGCGTTCCCGCTGTCACGTTCATTGCGACCAACTCCGCCGGCGACCGCGCCACGAGGGGAGCGAGGGCCAAGTGGGCTGGCCGGTACGGCGTGCCCGACATGCTGTTGAACGCGACGAGCGCGTAGATGACGGCCGCCGGCGCGTCAGCCGCTAGTGCGACAGCGATCGCAGCCTGTGTCGCGGTGATCGCAAGAAAGACGACAGAGACCACATGCCGGCGCGAGAAGCGATCCGCTGCCCACGCGCCGAACGGAAGGGCGATTGCGCCGGGAAGTAACCGCGCCAGCCCGACAAGACCGACGGCTGGCGTACCGCCGTGGCGAAACGCCCACACCGACAAGCCAACCATCGACATGCCGTCGACGAGGAAATAGGAGGCCCATCCCAGCTGCAGGCGGCGGAGATTGCGGGAACGCATGACATCGGCAACTGCCTCAACTCGTCGTGCCAGTGCGCCTACCCCTGTCGCCACGCGGCCAATCCTATGAAGTCGGCGTCACCTGATTCACCGACATCGTGGGACGAAGCTCCGCGAGCTCGCGTACGCGTGCCAACAGCAGGTCGAGGGCCGGCTCGTTGAACCCGCCTTGGGGAAAGATCACGTCGGCGAAGCGCTTACTCGGCTCGATGAACTGCTCGTGCCCCGGCCGCACTGTCGCAAGGTACTGGGCGATGATGCTGTCGACCGTGCGTCCACGTTCGTCGACATCGCGCGTCAGCCTTCGGATGAACCGCACGTCTGCGTCGCTGTCGATGTACACCTTCAAGTCGAAACTGTCGCGCAGCGTTTGATCGTGCAGCACAAGGATCCCCTCGACGACGATGACCGGAGCGGGCTGTACTTCACGCACGACATCACTGCGGTTGTGCGCCGCGAAGTCGTAGGTCGGCGACATCACCGCCTCGCTGGCCGCCAGCCGGGCAAGGTGGTCGTTGAGCAGGTCCCAGTCGTAGGCGTCGGGATGGTCGTAGTTGGTGGCGGTCCGCTCGGCGACCGATTGATGCGTGTGATCGACCTGGTACGAGTCGAGGCGTATCAGCGCCACCTGGCTGTCGCCGGCAAGCTCCACCAGCCGTTCGCAAACGACCGTCTTGCCGGCGCACGTGCCTCCGGCGACGCCGATCAGGAATGGACGGCGGATTGCTGGCATCGGGGAGACGCTAGTTGGGGGGTCCTTGTAATGACCCTGCTCCACCGGCAAGGCTTGGCGCCGTGACTGACGGATCCCCCACACTCAGCGAACGCGACCAGGCCATCATCAGCTTCGAGTCGTCGTGGTTCACACTCGACGAGCATCGTTACGACGCCATCAGAGCGCGATTTGCGTGCTCGGTAGAGGAATACAATCTTGAAGTGAACAGAGTGATCGATCACCCGGCGGCTTTGGAATTCGATCCGCTCACGGTGCGACGGCTGCGACGTCACCGGGAGAGGCGCCGTCGTGAGATGATTGAAGGCGCGGCCAGTGGTGACTAGCCCGCGACAGCTGAGGAGCACACATGAGTAACGAACAGCCGAGCCGCCCTAGGCGTTCGGGCAGCGGTGCCTCGCCGATGGGGTCGACCCTGGCAATCGTGATCGCGATCGCCGCGGTCGTCGTCGGGTTCCTGATCCTCAAGAACATCCGCAGCGACGACTCACCCTCGGCGTCGACGCAGCCGCCTATCACGACGCCCGATTCATTGGTGACCAATACATTCCCGGTCGCTCCCATCGTGACGCAGCCAACGGTGTTCACGCCGCAGACGTCGGGAGCAAAGGTGCTCGTGGCCAACTCCTCGCACGCAAACGGTGCCGCCGGTCAACTGAGCACTGCGTTGCAGGGCAATCAGTTCATCATGGGTACGCCCACCAACGGAGCCGCCAAAGAGGCGGTCACCAAGGTTCAGTACCTCACGGGCGACGTCGCCGCGCAGGCGGTTGCACAATCCGTGGCCGCGCTGATGGGCGTGGCCACCGTTGAGCCGATGCCGACACCCGTCGCATTGGCCGATCCGGCAACGCTTCTCGACAACACCGTGCTCGTCCTGTTGGGCGACGACAAGGCAGGCAAGACGTTGGCGCAGATGGTCGAGCCGGCCTCCGCCACCACCACGCCGGTCGGGGCGACCAGTTCTACTGCTGCGCCGTAAGACGTTGTAACAGCGCTGCCGCGGCGCGCTCGATGCACCACAGCGGCTCGTTCATTGCTCGTTCGTCGCCATACGCGTCGACCATGCTGATGTGGTCGATGCGCGTCGCCGCTTCGGGCGCAGCGTCGCCAACGATCGCTCCGACCGGTTTGCCGGCAGCGATCGCCACGGCCTGGACCCCGCCGAC
>JAENVT010000575.1 GCA_016650435.1 Ilumatobacteraceae bacterium | reverse complement strand
TGCCCGACAGCGTCTCGGCCGTGCCCGACGTCGCTGGCCCATGTCTCGAAGAGGCTGATTCTGTGGAATCGCGACTATGACCGACGACAGTTCCGGCAGCGACAGCTTCGATACGACCGGCTCGTCACTGGGGCCAGAAGAGTTGGATGACAACCAGAATCTCGCCGGCAGTTCAAGTCCTGCAGTCGTCGAGCCGGCGGCATCAGCGAGACCGTTGGTCAGATCGAGTACCGATGTGGTTGACGCCGCTCTTCGGCTTGTGACAGCGCTCGCCGACGCGACCGTCGACAACGCTGACGGGGTGAGCGTCACCCTCGAACGACATGGCCGGCTGATGACGGTGGCAGCGAGCAATGACAAGGTCCTAACCATGGACCGTCACCAGTACGAGACCGGCGAAGGACCCTGCCTCGATGCCAAGGCCAATGGTCGTTGGTACTACATCGAATCGCTTGATAGTGAGACCCGGTGGCCGACCTTCGTACCGCTGGCGCTCGGTCAAGGGATCCACAGCATCTTGTCATCACCCTTGATGACCAGCGATCGACCTCAAGGTGCGCTCAATATCTACTCTTCCGAACAGCATGCATTCGGCACGCAAGAACAAGAACTCGCCGCGCTGTTCGCCGACCAGGCGTCGGAGATCCTGACCACCGCCGGCCCGGCCGTGACCGACGAAGAATCCACCCGGCGGTTTGCCGAGGCCTTGGCAACACGTCGGACGATCCACCAGGCGCAAGGTGTGATCATGGCTCGAGACAACCTGACCGAAGACGAGGCGATCAGCTCCATGTTCCGAGCGGCGCGCGCCGCAGAGCTCACGGTCTTGTCATATGCAATGCAAGTAGTTGCGTCAATCCGCGACGAGGGCCGTCAGGAGTAGTCACCTGTGGAAGATGTGATCGATCCGCTGGAGAAGGCACGACGAGTATTGAAGATGTCGGTGTCGGACCTGTGGTGGCGGTACTTCGCGATCGGCGGGATGAGCAGCGAACTGGAGCTCGAAGCGATCCTGTACCAGGCCCTCGTACCCAGCGAAAATGACCGCGACACCCTCGCAGTCGCCCTCAACGAACGGTTCAGCGAACTGGGCGGCGACCATCCGATTCCCTACTCCGATGATTGATCAGACGGCCTGTAGCGGTTTGGTTCGCTGACGCCGGTGCGCTTCGCTGGCGACTTGTTTGGCGGGCGACCGGGCGTCGGACCATTGGCATCGCTGTCGCTCAGCTGGCGACGGCGTCCACGGGTCGTCTTTCACCGGCTGGTATCCCGCAAGAGCCCCGATGCTGGCAACTCGAACGCCGTCCGGGGCTCTTTGCGTTTTCGGCCTGGATCATGTTCGACCGTCCAATTAGCGCCAACTCCATACCACTCGATCGACCAACACGCCAGAGGTGCCCGGGATCGCCGGCTCGGATTCGATCTCAGTGACACGACTCTTGTGCCACGGGGCGGTCGAGCATAGGGTTCGCGGCGGGGAGTGAAGGAGGCCAGTGATGAAGCGGTTCCACGGCTCGACACGGCTGACGCGCACGATCCTGGCTGTCACGTTGGTGGCTGCGACGGTCATCGCGCCGACACCACATGCTGTCTCGGCTCACCACAATTCGCCCGATGGGCTCACGCCCATCGTCCTGTTTCCCGCGTGGCATTTCACCCGGCTCGAGGTGACCGTGCACAACCAGCACGTCGATCCCAACTGCCCCAGCACCGGGACGTTCGAAGACCTCGCGTTCTTCGATCCCGGACCGACGTTCTCGCAGGTGTGCCGCGACGAACTGCTCACCCTGCGTTATGACGCTGACTCGCACAAACCGATGCCGCGACGGTTCTCCGAACAGCGCGGCGTGAAGGTGACGATCGCCGACTACGGCCTGACTTCCAGTGCCCCGGCGTACGAGCCGATGTATCAGGCTCTCGAGGCAGCCGGCTACACACGCGACAGCAACATCCGCGTCGCCGGCTACGACGCCCGGCTCACGCCCGACATGGGCGGGTTCCTGCAGCGCTCCAAACACCTGATCGAGGAGACGTATCGCCAGAACGGACAGCGTCCCGTGCATCTCGTCGGCCATTCCAACGGTCCCATCTACGTGCAGTACCTGCTGACGCACACGAGCCAGGAGTGGAAGGACAAGTACATTCACGGCTTCACGCCGTTGGCGGGGAACTTCCCCGGGCAAGGACTCGGCTATGCG
>JAENVT010000574.1 GCA_016650435.1 Ilumatobacteraceae bacterium | reverse complement strand
CAAGCGTGCGCCCCTGCACGTACTCCATCGCCATGAAATAGGTGTTGGCGTACTTCCCCCAGTCGTAGACGGCAACGATGTTGGGGTGGGTCAGGTTGGCCGCTGATTGGGCCTCGCGGCGGAAGCGCTCGACGAAGTTTGGATCCGTGGCGAACTCGGGGAACAGCACCTTGATGGCGATCAAACGGTCGAGCAACAGGTCGCGCGCGAGGAACACGTCGGCCATGCCGCCACGCCCGATTCGCTGCTGGATTTCGTAGCGGTCGTTGAGTACCGTCCGCTCGCCGTTGTCTGTCACGTGCTGCCTACGCTGCTTTCTTGCGCGTGGAACGCGTCACGAGGTTACCTACGCAAGGTCGTTCTTCTGACGTCACCTGCCTGTGAGTCACCAAGTCACCCACCAGTCGCGGTCGGATGGGCGAGCAGATAGTCGAGCACCGTCTTGGCGATCGGGCCCGCCAACTTTCCGCCAGTTCCGGCGCTGATCTCGTCGTTGGGACCACCCTTCAACACCACTGCGATGGCGTATTGCGGGGCCTCGGCAGGTGCGAACGCGATGATCCAGGCGTTCGAACGCTCCGGGCCGGTCGTGTTCAACTGGGCGGTTCCTGTTTTGGCCGCGGCCTGGATGCCGCCGTCGAGTTGCATCGGCTTGCCCGTTCCCTTGTTGACCACCTCGATCATGAGCGACGTCAGGGTCGACGCCGTCTCAGGGGCGATGGGCGTCTTCCAGACGGAAGGCGTCGTGCGGGACAAGACGCCGCCGCTGTGGTCGAGCGTCGCATCGACAACGTGGGGTTTCATCATCACTCCACCATTGGCAATGGTGCTGGCGACCATCGCCATGTGCATCGGCACCATCGTCGTACTGCCTTGCCCGAACCCGCCGATCGCCAGCAGCGGCAGCTGATCCGTGAAGTCGGACACCTCACCGAAGCTGCTGGCGGCTGGTGCGGGCAGATCGATGGGCACCTTTTCGCCGATGCCCCACTTCTTGGTGCCCGCCACCATCAGATCGGGACCGACATCGAGCGCAAGTTGGGCGAAGGGAATGTTGCAGCTGCGATAGAAGACCTCGACCATCGAGCCACCGCACACCGTGCCACCGAAGTTCTGGATCGGGTCGGTGGTCTGCGGCGGCACGAATGACTTCGTGTCGGGAAAGACGCGATCGAGCGTGGTGACGCCGGCTTCGAAGGCGATCGAGGTGGTGATGACCTTGAAGCTCGAGCCGGGCATGTAGCGCTCTTGGTACGCGTTGGCGAGCAGCGGCTTGCCGGGAACGGCGTTGAGGAACGTCAACGCCTGTTCGGCGAGCGCCGAATTGTGCACAGCGACGTCGGCGGGGTTGTAGCGCGGGTTGCTGATCATCGCGATCACGGCGCCGGTGTGCGGCTCCATCACCACGACGGAACCTTCGCGTGTGCCGAGCGCATCGGCGGCGACCTGTTGCACATCGGGCCGCATCGTCAACAACACGCTGCCGGTGTTGTCGTTGCCGCTGAAGAGTCCACCGATCGCCCGCAACTTCTGTTCATCGGTGTCGCCCATCAGCACGTCGTTCTGCGTGCGCTCGAGCTGGGTCGAACCGAAGCTGAACGTGTAGTACCCGGTGACGTTGCCGAACAGATCGCCGGTCGGATACTGGCGCTGATACCGGAACTGATCACCACGCGGCGAGGGCACGCTCAAAGCCAGCACCGTGCCGTCGGCCGCCACGATCGAGCCGCGTGGACGGTTGAAATCTCGCTCGGTTTGGCGGTTGTTGCGCGGGTCGGCGTTGAGCTCTTGTTGGCGACCGACGGCCAACACGTTCAACTGCACGAACAGCACGAGGTAGCACGCCAACAAGGCGATGGCGAGGCGTTGGATCTGCTTGTTCATACGCTGGCCTTGGCTGCCGCTCGTCGCCGCCTGTAGGCCTGGAACCGCTCCCCGGTTGTCAGCTCATTCGGGGTTTCGCCGAGACGCCGCGCAGTCGAGTCACTGACACGCACCAGCAGTGCCAGAAGCACGTAGTTGGCCAGCAGGCTGGATCCGCCGTAACTGACGAACGGCAGGGCGATGCCCGTCAGCGGCACGACCCGAGTGACACCGCCGATGATGATGAACGCCTGCATGCCGACGATGGTCGTCAGGCCGGTGGCGAGCAACTTTTCGAAGGCGCGGTCTGCACGGATCGCGATGCGCAAGCCTCCGCCGATCATCAGCAGGAATCCGATCAGAATCGCGGTCGTACCCAGCAGGCCCAGTTCCTCGCCGATGGCGGCGAAGATGAAGTCGGTCTTTGCCACGGGGATCTTGTTGGGACTGCCGAGGCCGAGACCGGTCCCACCGGTACCGCCATTGGCGAAGGCGAACATCGCCTGCACGATCTGGTAACCCTTGCCCTCGTATT
>JAENVT010000573.1 GCA_016650435.1 Ilumatobacteraceae bacterium | reverse complement strand
GGATCGCCGGTCAGTCGGCGGTTCGAGGTGGCCGTGGCAACCCCGGCGAGCCGGTTGAGCACGTCGTCGGTAGCGCGGGCATCGCGCCGGAGGGTGATGTGCGCGGAGAAATCGCGATCCGAGCCGAGGGTGAAGTCGCGAACGATCTGCGGCTCCGGATCGCTGCGCCACCTGTTGAGGGGATCGGTCCGTAGGCGCGTCAGCACGATCGCGAGCGGAGTCGTAGCCGCGACGGTGGTCGCGTCAGTTGGCAGCGTCACCACCTCGCTGTGTTTGCCGAGGCCGAGCTCGGCGAAGCCGACAGCGGAGGGTCCGGGATCGGTCGCGTCGGGACGGGGCACGAGGCCGGAGATCGTGATGCGAACGAACGTCGCGCCGGCGGGCACCGCGATGTGTTGGCCGCCGCCTGTCAACGATGTCTCGTCGAGCTCCACGTCTTGTGATGGGGCATTGTCGAAGTCGAGCCGAACCGTGGAGATCATCCGCGACGCGCCAACCTGTTGCGATTGCAACAACGCGAGCGTCGACAGATCACCGGTCACCTCGATGCTCTGTCCGATGGGATTGAACCTGTCGCCAACCACCCAGGCGGTGGAACGGTTTCCGTCGACGGCCATTGCCGGTCGATCCTCCGGACGATACGCGAATGGCTCGCCGTAGCTGGTCGCGCGGATCTGCAAGCCCTCGACCGCGGCAGTCGTCTGATGCTCGACCGCGTCGTCGATGAAGACAGGCAAGCGCTGATCAGCTGTGTCGGGCTGCAAGACATCGGTGCCAGGTCCGCCGGTTTCGGTGAAGCCGACGACATCCTGCGTGCCGCGCCATTGGTGAGCACGGTCACGATTCGAGTCGGTGACAACTACGAGGTCGGCGGCGTCGAGCCGATCGCCGTCGCGCAAGTCGGCCGCGTACAGCACAGCCTCGTCGCCCTTCAGCAAACCTGCTGCCGCGGCGTCGACGATCCCATCGCCGCTTCCCGATACGACGACCAAGCGCGACGCGGCTCGAACCATCGGCACGGGATCATCGACCTTCACGAGCTCGACTGGTGGCACCGGTTGACCGACCTCAGGTTTGGCCAGGGCGGTCTCGTCGAGCATCGGCAGAAGGGGCACGTTGGGGGTCGGTGATCCGAACGGCGTCGGCGCCTCGAGCCCTGGAGGCTGCGTGGCAAACAGCGCGTTGGTCAGCTCGGGCCGTGGCGTACGGAATCGATCGAAGGCCATGTCGCCGCTGACCCACAGCGTGTCGGCACCGAAGAGGCGAGCGACCGGCGCGATCGATGCCGGATCGAGGACGTTGGCCTGCGCACGATCGTCGAGGGCGTACAGCAGGTCCATCGCTGCCGGCGAGCCGAGCGGCAACAGGTCGCGGGTGATCAGCGGCTTGGCCGTCAGCCCCGGCAGCGGAGGGTCAACGGTGTAGCCCCAGCGGAACGCGCCGAACTCGGCCCCGGGTAGTTGCATCACCCGGTTCTCCAACGTCCCCGCATCGAGGGTGTCGGCAGCCTGCTGCCACGCCGCCGGAGGGTTCTCGTCGCGCTTCAATGCCGGGTCGACGAAGCCGCCGTCGAAGAGTGCTGGCAGGTTGAGGATCGCCAGGCCGATGACCAAGGCCGGCGCCAGGAACTGGAGTCGAGGCCTGCGCCTGGCGAGCAGCGTTGACGCCGCTGTCGCGAACGCGCCTGCGCCGAGCGCCAGGCCGAAGTTGCTCAATGGGAGTGCCCTGGTGCTGCTGCGAATCGCCAACGACAGCGTCGAGCGCGACGACGTCGCCAAGCGAGACATCAACGGCGACGGGTTGTTGATGGGGTGAACACCGACCGCAAGGACGATCCCGGTGAAGACCAGCAGAGCGGCATAGCGACGCTGGCTCCACTTCGTCAGGGCGATGCCGGCGAGACAGCACAGCAGCAGAGCGAATCCGATCGCGATGATTCGTCCGGATTCGAGATAGTCGGCGGACGCGCTCGTGGCGAAGCCAGCAGGATCGCGGATGTAGAACAGCCAATATCCGAGACCGCGGAGCGTCTCGGTACTGACCGACGTGAACGACACCGCCTCGAGCGTCTCGGAGTACGACAACACATCGGCGCCGTGGCGACTCTGCACGACGAGCATGGCGATCCACCACATTGAGACTGCGAGGCTCAACCCGCCGATGCGCAGCGCCGCGGTGATCGCTCGCCGCCACGAGATCGATCGTTGCCATGCGGCGTGCACCAGCCACAGCACAGGTGCCGGTGCGATCATCG
>JAENVT010000572.1 GCA_016650435.1 Ilumatobacteraceae bacterium | reverse complement strand
GTGAGCACCGTCATCGATTGTTCGACGGTGATCGTGACGTGAATCCGCTGATACTCGCGCTGCACCGTGATGTCTTCGACGGCACGCCCGAGATGCTTGCGAACCGCAGCGACGTAACCGGCCTCGACGGCCCGTCGGGCGACGGCAGCGGCTATCTCCGTACTGGGTCCGGGTCCGAACTCATCACCGGGATGCAGGGTCACCATCGGCACCCGATGGCGGAGGGCACAAACCGCTCCCATCTCGTTGAGGCTCCGCGCGGCACCACGTTGGCGGGCCAGCACCGCAACATCGATGTGCTGCAGCAGCGGGCACTCGGCGTTCGACTCGACCCCGATGCACGGCCCGCCCTTGGAGTCATTGCAGGAGATCACTTCGTGGCCGTCGCGCACCAATCGATGCTCCAGGGTGGCGGCAATCCCTGGCGCCGATTCGATCACGAGTACATCCATGTCGTCAGTAGAACGCTCTGACACAGGAAGATCCAGGGTCCAGAGTCACTTCCGCGGCCCTCGTCGCGGCGATCAGGTCGAGGCGGTCGAACCGGGAAGAGCCGTTCGCAGTTCGGATACCGCTTTGTCGATCGTGACGTCGCGGCGTTCTCCGGAACGACGATCCTTGACCTCGACGACTCCGTCGGCAAGACCGCGGCCGACGACGACAATCGTTGGCACGCCGATCAGTTCTGCATCGTTGAACTTGATCCCTGGTGATACCCCGACGCGGTCGTCGAGCAAGACGCGCAGTCCGGCTGCTTCGCAGTCGATCGCCAATCGTTCCGCCGCGGGGAACTGCGGGTCTGCGGCCTTGCCGGTTGCGACGATGTGCACATCTGCCGGCGCCACTTCGTGTGGCCAGATCAGCCCTTTCTCGTCGTTGTTCATCTCGGCGATCGCGGCAACGGCGCGTGAGACGCCGATGCCGTACGAACCCATCGTGACGACCTGTTGCTTGCCGTTCTGATCGAGCACGTTGAGACCGAGAGCCTTGGCGAACTTGCGACCGAGCTGGAAGATGTGGCCGATCTCGATGCCACGAGCGATCTCGAGAGGGGATCCGCACTTTGGGCAGGCATCGCCGTCGATCACCTCGGCGGCCTCGACCGTTCCATCAGCGACGAAGTCGCGGCCGGCGGTGAGGTAGAGAACGTGGCGACCGGGCTGATCGGCACCGGTGACCCATTGAGTACCGTCGACGATTCGCGGATCGATGAGGTAGCGGATCCCGGCTGGCTTGTCGGCGCCCAACGCTCCCGGTCCGATATATCCCTTGACCAGGTACTTGTTCGACGCGAAATCCTCTTCGCCGAATGCTCCGACCTCGACGGGGTGCAGTTGGGCTTCGAGCCTCTTCAGGTCGACCTCGCGGTCGCCGGGCACGCCGACTGCAAGCGATTCGACGCGCCCGTCGGGATGGCGCAGCTTGACGATCACGTTCTTCAGTGTGTCGGCGGCAGTCCATGCGCGATCGGGTCGCCGCAGATCGTCGCGGCTGTTGATCAGATCGACCAACGTCTGAATGGTGGGCGTGTCTGGCGTGTCGGCGACCAGTGCCGGGGGGGCGTTGTCGTACGGAATGGCTTCCGGTATTGCAACCTGCACTGCCTCGGTATTGGCCGCGTAGTCGCAGTTGGTGCAGCGAACGTATGAGTCCTCGCCGACGTCCATCGGTGCGAGAAACTCCTCGCTCGCTGATCCACCCATCGCACCACTCATCGCCCATACGATCACGTATGGCAGGCCGAGGCGATCGAAGGTTCGTTGATAGGCGACTCGATGTCGTTGGTAGCTGGCCTCGAGACCTTCGTCGGTGAGGTCGAAGCTGTACGAATCCTTCATCACGAATTCACGACCGCGGAGCAGGCCGGCGCGTGGGCGGGCCTCGTCGCGGAACTTGGTCTGGATCTGGTAGATCACCAACGGCAGGTCTTTGTAGCTGCTGTAGAGATCCTTGACGAGAAGCGTGAACATCTCCTCGTGCGTCGGCGCCAGCAACATGTCGGCGCCCTTGCGGTCCTTGAGGCGAAAGACGTTGTCGCCGTACTCGGTCCAGCGTCCCGAGAGCTCGTACGGTTCACGGGGTAGGAGCGCTGGGAAATGGACTTCTTGGAAGCCCGCCCGGTTCATCTCCTCGCGCACGACCCGTTCGACGTTCTGGTACACGATCCAGCCGAGCGGGAGCCAGGTGAAGCCGCCCGGAGCGGCGCGGCGGATGTATCCAGCGCGTACGAGCAGCCGATGACTGGCTACATCGGCGTCGGCGGGGTCCTCGCGCAGCGTACGCACGAACAACGTCGACATTCGGAGCACAGCGATTACCTCGGTTTGGAGACTTGGGACGGTGGGTAGAGGGGTTCGGGACGGCGGCGAAACACTACCCGCCAGCCGATATACTCGGTCGGTCCTTTGAAGTTCGATGAACCGAAGGCGTGGGCTCCTTGGGGTCCACGCCTTCTTTACTGATAGGCCCGATATCGGGCGAAAACCAAGCCTACGAGAGAGACAGGAAAGGAGAGACAGATGAGTGACACCAGCACTTTGAAGAAGGTCGAGCGCCTGATAGTTCCCATCGTCTCCGACCTCCAGCTCGATCTCTACGACCTCGAGTTCCGCGGTGGCACGTTGCGCGTCACCATCGACCGTCCTGCCGGCGTCGAGGAGGTCCTCGATATGGAGGCCATCGCCTTGGCGTCTCGCCTGATCGGGCGCGAGCTCGACCACGACGATCCGATGGGTGGGCACTACACGCTGGAGGTCACGAGTCCAGGGCTCGAGCGCAGCTTGCGCACCCCGGCCCATTTCCAGCGATCGATCGGCAAGACGGTGGCACTGCGCTTGCGCGACATCGTCACACCAGAGGGTGAGCGCAGCGAGCGCCGCCTGCAGGGTGTGCTCGTCGCCGCCGACGAGCAGTCGGTCACCATCCAGCTCAACGACGCCGCGCAGACCGAACGAGCCGTGCCGCACGACAAGATCGACCGAGCCCGGACGGTCTTCGAATGGGGCCCAGCGCCGAAGCCCGGCAAGGCGCCAAGTGAGTCCAAGAAAAAGGTCCCAGAGACCAGTCGCGAACGGCGCGCCGAAAGACGAATTGGTATGCAGGGAAACGAAAACAAGAGCGTTGGAGCGACGCAGCGACAGAACGTGGTCGAGGCGACGAGGGAAGCGCCAGCGACGAGTCGCAAGCGCCGCGAGGAGAACCAACGGGCCGACGAGCAAGCAGGAGCAGAGTCATGAGTGGTCTCGACATGTCTGAAGCAGTGCGTATGTTGGCCAACGAGAAGAACATTTCCGTCGACACCCTGCTGCACGTTCTCGTCGATGCACTTGCGACGGCATACAAGCGGCGTCCGACCGCGGCCGAAGAAGTGATGGTCGAGGTCAACCCCGACACGATGGAGTTCACCTTCACGGCCTACGACGTCGACGAAGACGGCAACTGGGTCAACGAGCGCGACGACACACCGAAGAAGGAAGAGATGGGTCGCATTGCAGCTCAGACCTTCCGTCAGGTCATGAGCCAGCGCATCCGCGAGGCCGAGCGCGATCGCAAGTTCGAGGAATACGCCAACCGCGAAGGCGACATCGTCACGGGCATCATCCAACAAACAGATCAGCGCTACACCCTGCTCGACCTCGGTCGGGTCGAGTCGTTGCTGCCCCAGGCTGAGCAGGTGCCGTTCGAGCGTCCGGTCCCGGGCGATCGCGTCAAGGCGTACATCGTCGAAGTCCGCAAGACTGCCAAGGGTCCCCAAATCGTGGTCAGCCGTACGCACCCAGGCCTGATCAAGCGCCTGTTCGAGCTCGAGGTGCCCGAGATCGCCGATGGAATCGTCGAGATCAAGGCCTGTGCTCGCGAACCAGGGCATCGCACCAAGATCGCTGTCTGGAGCAACGACCACAACGTCGACCCTGTCGGCGCATGCGTTGGTGCTCGGGGCGGCCGGGTGCGCATGGTCGTCAACGAACTGCGCGGCGAGAAGATCGACATCGTGCCGTTCAGCGAAGATTTCGCCGACTACGTCGCAAAGGCACTGTCGCCGGCCAAGGTCAAAGAAGTCATCATCAGCGACGATGGCACCCAGGCTGATGTGATCGTTCCCGATCATCAGCTCAGCCTGGCGATCGGCAAGGAGGGCCAGAACGCCCGCCTCGCCGCCCGCCTCACCGGTGTGCGAATCGACATTCGCGGCGAGACCCAG
>JAENVT010000571.1 GCA_016650435.1 Ilumatobacteraceae bacterium | reverse complement strand
GTTGCACAAAGACGATCTTGCCTACACCCATCCGCTGCCAGTTGACGCACCGTCAACGACCTTCAACTTCGGCGGCACACTGTCGCCTGGTACGTACCGATTGTTCCTGCAGTTCGGGTATCACGGCGAGGTTCGAACGGTCGCGTTCACGGCGGTGCAGCCATGAGTGAGGCGACCAAGACCATCGAACACGTCGATCTGACATTGACTGGCATGACCTGCGCAGCGTGCGCGGCGCGCATCGAGAAGAAGCTCAACACGCTCGACGGCGTCACGGCGACCGTCAACTACGCGACGGAGAAGGCAGCCGTAGCGTTCGACCCGAACATCCAGTCAACGGACGATCTGCTGGGGGCTGTCGAGTCGATCGGCTACAGCGCCGAACTGCCTGCTCGCGCCGCTGACTACGCGCGGCAAGATGACGCCGACGATCGCCGCAGGCGGGCATTGCTGCGACGCTTCGTGGTTGCCACCGTCCTCGGAGTGCCGGTGCTGGTCATCTCGATGGTGTCGGCCGTGCAGTTCCGAAATTGGCAGTGGGCGGCGTTCGCGCTGGCCACACCGGTTGCAACATGGGCGGCGGCGCCGTTTCACCGCGCCGCGTTGAAGAACCTCCGCCAGGCTGAAGCGTCGATGGACACGCTCGTGTCTGTCGGAGTGCTCGCCGCATACGGGTGGAGCACGTACGCGTTGTTCTTCACCGAAGCCGGCGATGCCGGTATGAAGATGCCGATGTCGTTGGTGCCGAGCCGCAGCGACTCGCACCACCTCTACTTCGAAGTGGCGTCCGCGACGGTCGCCCTGATCCTCCTCGGCCGGTACTTCGAGGCTCGTGCCAAGCGTCGAGCCGGCGGTGCGCTGCGCGCCCTATTGCGGCTCGGAGCCACGACGGCGACGGTCGTGCTGCCGAACGGCGATCAGATCGAGCGTCCCATCGACGAACTACGCGTCGGCGACCGGTTCATCACCTTGCCGGGCGAACGCATAGCCACCGACGGAATCGTCGAGGAGGGTGCATCTGCCGTCGACACATCGTTGCTGACCGGCGAGAGTGTGCCCGTCGACGTCACAATCGGAGATGCAGTGACGGGCGCGACGATCAACGTCTCGGGCCGGCTGATCGTGCGCGCCACCCGGGTCGGCTCCGACACCTCTTTGGCACAGATGGCCCGGCTGGTCGAGGACGCCCAATCGGGAAAGGCTCCGATCCAGCGGCTCGCCGATCGCGTCGCCGCTGTCTTCGTGCCGATCGTCATCATCCTGGCCGCGGCCACACTCGGCTTCTGGGTCGGCCACACGGGTCACTGGACCGGCGTCGTCGCCCCTGCAGTTGCTGTGCTGATCATCGCCTGCCCATGTGCTCTCGGGCTGGCGACACCGACCGCTCTCTTGGTAGGCACCGGCCGCGGCGCGCAGTTGGGCTTGCTGATCAAAGGCCCTGAGGTCTTGGAGAACACCCGCACGGTCGACACTGTCGTGCTCGACAAGACCGGCACAGTCACCACCGGGGTCATGGACGTGGTCGAGGTGGTCGCCGGCGAAGGCTTCACTCGCGACGAGGTGGCGCGCGTGGCAGCCGCAGTCGAGGCCGGCAGTGACCACCCGATCGCCTCGGCGATCACTCGCTACGCCATCGAACACTATGGAGGGGTTGCGGCGGCGACCGCGTTGTCGATCGAGTCCGGAGTCGGCGCCGCCGGAGTCATCGGTGACGACTCGGTGCGAGTGGGGCGCGGCGATGCCGGCGCTTTGTCGACGGCAAAGGAACACCAGCAGGCCGCTGGACGCACCGTCGTGAACGTGATGGTCGGCGATCGATGCGTCGGCCTGATCGTCGTCGCCGACACCGTCAAGCCCACCAGCGCGGCCGGTCTGGAGTCGTTGCGCTCGCTCGGACTGCACCCGATCCTGTTGACAGGCGACAACCGAGCAACTGCACTGGCCGTAGCTGCTCAGGTCGGCATAGCCGAGGAGGATGTGATCTCCGATGTCATGCCAGCTGAGAAGGTCGCAGCCGTCGCTCGCCTGCAGGAACAGGGGCGTGTCGTCGCGATGGTCGGCGATGGAGTCAATGACGCGGCCGCTCTCGCCCAAGCCGACCTCGGCATCGCCATGGGCAGTGGTACCGACGTTGCCATCGAGGCGAGTGATCTCACTCTGATGCGCCCCGACCTTCGTGCAGCCGCCGATGCAATTCGGCTGAGCCGGCGCACGTTGGCAGTCATCAAGGGCAATCTGGTGTGGGCATTCGCCTACAACGTCGCCGCGGTTCCACTTGCGATGGCGTGGCTGCTCTCGCCGATTGTTGCCAGCGCGGCGATGGCGTTTTCGAGCGTGTTCGTCGTCAGCAACAGCCTGCGGTTGCGCCGCTTCAGTCCTACCGATTGAATCGGCGCTACGTATGCCGCAACCTCTCCGCGTGCTCTTCGTGTGCCTGGGCAATCACTGTCGATCCCCAGCAGCGCTCGCCGTGGCGACGCACCGCGCCCGCCTGCAGGGCACCGAGCACGTCACGTTCGACTCGGCTTCGACGGGCCGCGGCCACATCGGGGACCTACCTCACCCTCTGGCTTCCCATGAGGGGGGACTGCGCGGGTACCACGTCGGTCACGTCGGTCGGCAGATCCACCCCGACGACTTCGCCCGCCACGATCTCATCATCGCCATGGACCGTGACAACGCCTCCGATCTCGAACGGTTGCGCGGCGGCGAAGAGTCGCGCCTCGGTTTCTATTCCTCGGTCGAACCCGTACAGATCCAGTTGCTGCGACGGTGGGATCCGTTCGCGATGCCGGGCGACGAAGACATCGCCGACCCGTGGGGCCGGCCGCCGAGCGCCTACGCGGAGATGTTCGACGTGATCGAACGATCGATCCCACCGCTGATCGAACATCTGGAGTGGTTGGTCACCGAGAGCGAGTAGTACGCCGTCACGCCACATCTGCGAAAGCCCGCAGTTGGCGCACGACTGACTCGCGGCGGTTGCGGACGGTGCGGTCGGTGACCCGGAGCGCGACCGCTGCCTGCTTGACGGTAGCGGTGTTCAACAGCGTCACGACAATGGCCACGTCGGCGTCGCTCATCCCGGCGGAGCGGGCCCGGCCGAGTAGCTCGACGATGATCCCCAGCGGTTCATCACCAGCGTCGTCGACGTCCGCGGCTCGATCCAGATCCGCTGGATCTGTGAGCTCATGCACCAGCATTCGTCGCCGAGCCTTGACGAAGGCTCGGTACTCGCAATCGCGCAGCAGGTTCTTGATTACGTACCGATCGCGGCTCTCGATCGGGAACGATCGGATCACTGTCCACGCTTCTGTCAGCAGTTCGTCGAGAGCATCGAGTTGGGTGTCGAAGCCGTCGGCGTTTCGCTTCGCGCAGTTGCTGAGGCCGGGAAGCATCCGCTGCAGCACCACCCGCGCCGCGAGATCGTCGTGACGCGCCACCGTCACCAGCCGACGCAAGGTTTCGTCACTCGACGGATGCGCTGGACCGGTGCCAAGCCCGGTGAGGACGAGCAACTCGTCAAGGGAACTGAGCGCCCGTGGTGTCAGCTGCCAGGCGCTGGCCCGGGCAACTGCCGAGCGGCGACAGCTCAGCATGTTCCACTCGCGCTGCAGTCTGGTGAGGATGTATCTGTGATTGGGGAGGGATGTCACGGCCGGACAGTGCGCTTCGCCTCTCATCGGTGGTCTCACTGCTGGTCACACCGCACTCCGAAGTACCGCCGTTTCTAGAGATCCGCCCGAAAAGTTGTGGCGGTGAGCTTCCGCCTGCGCCGTCTCGCCGTGCCTCGTTTGGGCATGACAGACATGTGGACATTGACGTGGGTCGCCGGACCCGACGCTGGTGGGGCGGTTGGGCTGGGCAGGGGCGTCCACATCGTCGGCCGTGCCCAGGGTGCTGCGGCACGCTGTGACGACCCTGCGCTCGAGCCCCACCACCTTCTGCTCGAGATCACAGCCGAGGGCGCGTCGCTTCGGCAACTCACCGGCCGATTGCCGGTGCGCGTCGACGGACAGGCCCTCGCCGGCTCGATCGCGATCGAGAGGGCGATCCGTGTGGAGCTCGGTCACAGTGTTCTCACCGCGCGCCCGGTCGATCTCACAGCAGCTGGTCAGGCCGCAGATCCGGCCAACATCACGGCGACGCCGGCTGGGGGTGTGGTGGTCCGCCGTCCGCGAGCCCCGGCGATATGGAACCCGGATCCGGTGAAGCCGCCGAACCATCGACCGGCGGGCGGTCAGGCCAGTGGCGGTGTGCTCCCCGCGTTGTTAGCACTGGCCGGTGCCGGTCTGGTGGCAGTGCTGTTGCATCAGCCGATGTTCATGATCTTCGGTGCGATCGGCGCCATCGTCGCGTTCGGTACATGGGGTGGTCAGCGAATCAGTCTGTTCCACCGTCGGCGCCGCGACGCCCGCGACCAACAGGAGGAGCGGATCCGATTCGAGTCGGCTGTCGATGCACAACGCGTCGAATACGTCGCCCACCATCGAACCAATGACTCGACGCCCGCGACGGCGCGGCGCGCCATCGAGGGCTTGACCTCCGATCTGTGGGAACGCCGTGCGGCGCATCTCGACGGCTTCGTCGTGTCGCTCGGGTTTGGGAGCGTCGCCTGGACCCCGTGTCTCGACGACATCGCTGGTGTCGACGACTCGACCGGGGACCTCGGCGCGATGGCGATCCTCGCCGATCTTGCCCTCGTTACCGAGATCGGAGCGACATGCCGGTTGGCTGTGCGTGGCGGGGCGGAAGGGACACGGTCGATCGCTCGGTCGATCGTCCTGCAGCTCGCCGCCAACTGTGGACCGGCCGATGTGCGCACCGTCGTGGTGACGACCGAGCCGGCTCGCTGGAACTGGCTCGAACAATTGCCCCATGCCACCACCGCCGCGGGTCGCGTTGCCGTCGTGGCCGAGTCGGAGCTGTTGGAGACGGTCGCCCAGTACGACGTTGCACCACATCCTCATCTTGTCGTCATCACCGACACGCCGCATCTCTTGGCCGCTCGTACCAGCCCGTTGCGCCGAGTTGTCGTCGCTGACCGGTCAACCGCATTGATCGTCCTGGTCGGCGCGGACGACGGCGTCCCGCACGTGTGTACGTCGCTGCTCGATCTATCCGGTCCGATGAATGCCCGGTGGCACGCTGACGCCGCGACTGCCTCACTTCCCGTTCAGGCGCGGTGCGCGGGGATCAGCGAGCAAAGCGCGGCCAGGTTGGTGCGTTGCCTCAGCGGTCTTGTCGACCCGGAGGACCCATTGGGCGGCGCGGGCGGAACCCCGCGCGACGTCTCGTTGCTGACGCTGCTGGAGTCTCACCAGCCAGCGGCCATCGCGGCCTCGTGGGTGGCGGCGGGCGGCGACCCACTGCCGCGCACAGTGATCGGTGTTGCCGGCGACGGTGTGGTCGACATCGACCTCGATCGTGACGGACCGCACGCCCTAATGGCCGGAACCACGGGTGCCGGCAAGAGCGAACTGTTGCGCACGTTGGTCGTCGGGCTGGCGGTCGCGTCGAGTCCGGATCACCTCACATTCGTCTTGATCGACTACAAGGGAGGCTCGACGTTCGACGCCTGCGCGCGCCTGCCGCATGTGGTCGGCGTCGTCACCGATCTCGACGACCATCTTGCCAACCGGGCGTTGCGAAGCCTGCATGCCGAGTTGCGGCGGCGCGAACAGTTGTTGCGCACAGTCGCCGCCGCCGATCTCACCGCCTACGATGTCTCCCTGCGAGTGAAGTGCTGCCTCGCCTGGTCGTGGTCATCGACGAGTTTGCCGCGCTGGTGAGCGAGCAGCCCGACTTCCTGCATGCTCTCGTGGGCATCGCCCAACGCGGTCGCAGCCTTGGTGTGCATCTGATCCTTGCAACGCAGCGTCCGAGCGGAGTCATCAGCGACGACATCCGTGCGAATACCAACCTGCGGTTGGCACTGCGGTTGCATGACACAGCCGACGCCATCGATGTCGTCGGCGATGGTGCGCCCGCGGCGATACCTCGCGGATTGGCGGGCCGCGCCGTGATGCGGCTCGGCCCCGACGAGATGCTGACCTTCCAAACGGCGAGGTGCACGGTGCCGCTGCCCGGCGGTGGCACCGAGCTCGATGTGCTGGTCGACGCGATTCGCGAGGCGTGCGTGCTCGTCGGCGCTCGACCGCCCGCCTCGCCGTGGCTGGCTCCGCTTGCGTCGCGATTGCCGGTTGATGAATCAGGTGTGACCCAGGGAATCGTCGGGATGGTCGATGACCCTGACCGACAACGCGTCATGCCGCTGCAGTGGGATCGCGCTAACGGCAACCTCCTGCTGGTCGGTGCGGCCGGAAGCGGCGTGACATCGACACTGGTGCTACTCGGCACGGTGGCCATTGCCAACGGCAGCGAATCTCATCTATATGTGATTGACGGTCGCGGTGAGCAGGCGCTGTCCATCTTCGAGCAGTCCGCGTGGTGTGGTGGCGTGGTGCGGTTGCATGAGCGTGAACGGGTCATCCGACTGATCAACCGCCTTGCCGATGAACTCACCCTCCGCATCGCTTACCCAGCCGTGCCTCGGCATCCGATCGTCGTGCTGATCGACGGTCTCGATGCAGTTCGTGGCGCGCTCGACGATCTCGAAACGGTCGCAGAATCCGACATGCTCGAGACGATCCTCGCCGTCGGTCCCGCTCACGACGTGGTGATGGTCGGCGCGGTCGACCACGTCGCGGCTGTTCCGTTCAGCGTGCTGGCCCGCTTCGCCCAGCGATGGATCTTCCACCTCACCGATCCGCTCGACTCGGTTGGCCTTGGCGTCACGCCAGCAGACGTTCCGCGGTCGATACCGGGGCGAATCTTCATTGCGACGACCGGTTTCGAGGCGCAGTTGATGGTCGGCAAACTGCCGCTGCCCTCTTGCGCCGACGGCGCCGGTCCGGCGATCATCGAATGCCTGCCGGCAGTTCTTGCCTCCGCGGACCTGCCCTCTTCCGAGCAACGCGGAGACGACTCGCTGCTACCGATCGGGCTTCGATTCGCAGACGGTCACGTCTGCGACCTCGACGTCCCCGACGGAGAGCACGTGTTGATCATCGGGCCACCACGGTCGGGACGGAGCACAACCCTGCAGCGCGTCGTGCGGGCGTGGGTCGACGCGTACCCGGACGGTTGGTGGCGCGTGGTCGCGCCGCGCCGCACGGTGCTCGATGAGCACCATCGCCATCGGTCACTCGCCGGAATGCTCGACGACTTACCGCCCACCGGCCGCGTGCTGATCGCTGTCGACGACGCCGAACTCGTCGACGACGCCGGCGGCGCACTAGCCGCGCTGGCGGCATCGCGGCGGCCCGGCTTGATGATCGTCGCCACCGGTAAACCCGACTCGCTTCGTCAGAGCTACGGCCACTGGACCGGCGTCGTGCGCCGTAGCAGGCTCGGCATCGTCGCCGCGGCGTCGAACGATCTCGACGGTGATCTGGTCGGCGTGGTCCTGCCACGGCGGCTACCGATTCCGGCGCGACCTGGGTTGGTGTGGTTGGTCAGCGACGGCGACGCTGTGCTCGCCCAAGTCGCCGTCGACCCAGGCCCACACCCGCTGGAAGCAGGGCGTTCACACGCCTTGCTTTCAAATCCGGCCGGACTTTGACAAAATGTAAATGTGGGCGTCGACTTCCAACTCAACGGCAAGGCGGTGACCGTCCGCGACGATCATCCGCACCTGCTTGCCGCGCTGCGCGAAGAGTTGGACGTGACCTCGCCGAAGGACGGATGCTCGCCGTCCGGGCAATGCGGGTGTTGCACCGTCCACATCGACGGCAAGGCGATCGTCAGCTGCCAGCAGTCGCTCGCCAAGACCTCCGGCAAGACAGTGACGACGTTGGAGGGCGTGGCACCCGAAGAGCGGGCCGCGTTCGCCGATGCGTTCGCCGCGTGCGGCGGCCTGCAGTGCGGATTCTGCATTCCTGGGATCGTTATGCGCGCCAAGGCCCAGATCGACAAGAAGGGTGCCGACCTGCAACCAAGCGACATGGCCCGGCACCTCGGCGCGCACCTGTGCCGCTGCACCGGGTACGTGAAGATCCTCGAAGCCATCGATGCCGTCGCCAAGCGCAAGCAGTTCGAACCGGCACTGGCCGCGACAGTTGGCGGTGCGGGCGCGAAGTACGAAGCCGGCGAACTGGCACTGGGAGACCGGGACTATGTCGACGACATACGCATTCCCGGCATGCTGCACGCCGCGCTGCATCTCACTGCCCATGCCCGCGCCGAGATCCTGTCGTTCGACATAGCGGCCGCGGCTGCCGCACCGGGTGTGGTGGCGGTGTTCACCGCGGCCGACATCGCCGGCGAGTTGAGGGTGGGCATCATCCACAAGGACTGGCCGGTGATGATCCCCATTGGCGGCCGCACCAGTTACGCCGGCGATGTGCTGGCCATCGTGGTTGCAGAAACACATCAGCAAGCACGCGATGCTGCTGAACTGGTCGAGGTCGGCTACGACGTGCTGACGCCGGTGACCGATGCCGCGGCAGCTTTGCAAGAAGATGCCCCGGTCGCGGTATGGGGTACCGATTCCAATGTGCTCAGCGTCAGCGAGTACTCGCGTGGCGACGTCGATGGTGGTCTGGCATCCGCTGCACACACCGTGCACGAGGTCTTCCACACGCAGCGCATCGAGCATGCGTTCCTCGAACCCGAGAGCTCGCTGGCCGTTCCGACGGTCGTCGACGGTGCCCGGCATCTGCAGGTGTACTCGGGTGGCCAGGGTGTGTGGGACGATCGCAACGACATCGCCCGGGCACTCTCCATTGGCAACGACCAGGTCACCGTGACGCTGGTGTCGAACGGCGGCGCATTCGGTGGCAAGGAAGACATGAGCAACCAGGTTCACGCCTCGCTGGCCGCATGGCTGCTCGACCGCCCGGTGAAGTGCACGTTGTCGCGCGAAGAGAGCCTGCGGATCCACGCCAAGCGACACCCGATTCGCCTTGAGTACTGGGCAGGCTGCGCCGCCGACGGGCAACTCACCGCACTGCGTGTGCGCGGCATCGGCGACAGCGGCGCATACGCCAGTGTTGGGATGAAGGTCCTGGAGCGCGCTGCCGGCCACAGCAGCGGGCCCTATCACCTTCCGGCGATCGATGTGCAAACCATCGCGGTGCGTACCAACAACCCGATCTGCGG
>JAENVT010000570.1 GCA_016650435.1 Ilumatobacteraceae bacterium | reverse complement strand
TCCTCGACCGCGTCGTCTCACGCAGCCAAGTCGACCCGAACATCGTCGTCCAGATCCATCATCGCGAAGCGATCCTTGCGCTCGTCCTCGCAGGCGCTGGCGTCGCCGTACTCCCGGCCCCGATGGCACACGACGCCAGGACCAGAGGAGCCGTCGTCCGTCCCCTTCGACCAGCAGTCACTCGGCGAATCGGCGTCGTCCACCGACCAGGCCTGCTCTCACCGGCTGCCACTGCGATGCTCACGCTCTCGAAGGAACACAAGACTCGCTCGTGATCGGACGTGAACTCAATTCTTGAGATCCGCTGCCATTGCGGTACTCGCCGTTGACGCCGGTTCGCGGGACATCACGGCCTGCAAAGCGTTCGCTGCAAACCGATCGCCGGCGGGCGTGACGTTGGCATAGAAGTCGAGGGTGGTCGACACTCGGCGGTGGTCGAGGCGGCGGGACACGCAACCACACCGACGCCTCGTTCACCATCGCCGTCACGCTGCTGGGCTGCTGGACCGGCGATTGATCAGGATCGCAATGGTGGAGACGAGGGGAATCGAACCTCGTCGACATTGAATGGCGATCGGAAGCTTGAGCTCATCGCTTCCGAATACCGACCGCTACAAACGCCCACAGCCGATATTCACAGCCCGTTCGGGGGATCGTCGCGACTCGTCGACGGCATCTCGGCCGCGCATGCTGCGAAAAATCAAGGGAGATCCCTACTGCTCCGGCGCGAGTTTAGGGAGGTCTGAGGACGGAGAACAGCGCTACTCTCACCGCGCACCGAGTTAGGTCGAGGGGGGCTCGTGAACCGTGAACTCAGAGTCGTGCTGGACGGCTACACCTTCCTGGAGTGCCCGCGATGGCACGACGACCGGATCTGGGTGGCTGATTTTTACACGCATCGTGTGGTGTCGGCGAGAGCCGGCGGGTCAGACGCGCGAGTCGAGGCTGAGGTGCCGAACCAGCCGTCTGGGCTCGGTTGGCTCCCCGATGGCCGGCTGCTCGTGGTCTCGATGCGCGATCGACTGCTGTTGGTGCGCGGCGGCACCGACGGGTTGTCGATCCACGCGGACCTCGGATCGTTCGTGTCCGGTCACCCGAACGACATGGTTGTCGACGACCAGGGTCGGGCCTACGTGGGCAACTTTGGGTTCGACCTCATGGGTGGAGCACCGCTCGTCACAGCGACGTTGGTGCTCGTCGATGCCGCCGGCGCTGCAACGGTGGTCGCCGACGAGATGATGTTTCCGAACGGGTCGGTCATCACGCCCGATGGGGTCCTCGTGGTGGCCGAGACGTTCGGCGGGCGCCTTACCGCGTTCGACATTGCCCTCGACGGTTCGCTTTCGAATCGTCGCACCTGGGCCGAACTCGGCCCCGCGCCCACTTCGGTAGACCTCGGCGAGGCACTCAGTCAGCTGAAGGTTGCGCCCGACGGCATCTGCCTCGATGCAGAGGGTGCGATCTGGGTGGCCGATGCACTCGGCGGTCGCGCGATCAGAGTGCGCGAGGGTGGCGAGATCGTTGACGAGGTGCACGCCGACGGTGGGATCTACGCCTGCATGCTCGGCGGCGTGAATGGCAACACGCTGTACGTTTGCAACGCGCCGGACTTCCACGAGGGTGCGCGCAGCGCGGCGCGCGAAGGACGGTTGCTCGCCGTCGAGGTCGACGTGCCGCACGCCGGCATGCCCTGACACCGTCAGATCGGTTGGTCGCGAAGAGATCCGAGGAGGGCCATTCTCGAGTTGGTTCCTGTCTTGCGATACAGGCGACTGAGATATGCCTCGACTGTCTTGCGGCTGTAGTGAAGAACATCGGCAATCTGACGATTCGAGAGACCGTCCCCAACGAGCTCGACAAGTCGACGCTCATTGGTGGTCAGTTGCGAGCGCTTCGACGCATCCGCCTTCGTCCTCGACAGTGCGATACCTCGACTGCGCGCGAGCGCCGACAGCAGTCGCACGAGGGGGTCGGCGCGTAGCCGGCTCGCGTGGTCGAACGCAAGCTCGACTGTTGCTTCGTCAGCGCACGGCAGCGCCGCAATCGTCGCGAGGGCAGCCAGCTCTAGGGGAACCAAGCCCTCGACTCGACTGAAATCAAGGACTTCCTGCGCCATCTCGAGAGAGCCAACGGTTCGAGCCGTCGCGAGGGTTGCGGCATGCCGAACGTGCGTCAAGCCGGTCACGTCGGCGAGCGACTGCAGGCGATTCACGCTTCCTTCCGCACGCTCTTCCTCGCCCTGAGAAATACAGCACTCAACAAGCGAGACGAGTGCCTGATGCTCGGCTTCGAGCCATCCGATCTGACGAGCTTTGGAGGCCGCGCCCTCCAGGGACCGTTCGGCATCTACGTACCGAGCCTGACGCATCGCTATCCGCGCCTGACGCACCTCGAACAGGAGGCTTGAATACGGTGACACCTGCTCGGGCCGCAGGGTGGCCAGCGTTTCCTTGGCTCTTCTCACCTCGCCACGCTCGATCAGGATGTCGACCTTGAGAAGGCGCAGCATCAGCAAATTGGTCTTCAGGTTGGCGAACTCCAGCTTCACCACGCCTGACTCCGCCAGGTGAAGCGCCTCGTCCCAACGGCCCGACCAGTAGCTGACTCGACTTCTCGTCAATATCGCCTGACCACCGATGTCATTCCACCCAACGGTCTCACTGATGCGGTCGGCTTTGTCCATGAGTGACTGCGCGTCATGCAAGCGTTCGTCCACGATGGCTGTATAGGCGCTCGTCTCAAGCGCGCTCAGTCGCATGCCGGTGGTGGCGCCCGAATGATCGGATGAGCCAATCTCGACGAGGCGGTCGGTCGCGATACGTGACTCTGCTCCGCGTCCCAACATCTGTGCGATGTGGGCTAGGTACGAGTAGGCCGCAACCTGATCCGCGGGTGGCGCATCGGCAACGAGGCACCACGCTCGTTCAGCAACCTCCTGCGCTAGATCCGTCTGCCCCAGATGCGCCAGCAAGAGCCCGCGTTGCGCTAGCAGAGACGGCGTCGTGGCGTGATCCGTACCTTCGAGTAGGTCGAGCGCGTGAGGTATCCGACCCATCGAATATGCGGCACCCACAGCGTTCACGAGCGTTGCCGTGCGCAGTGGCCCGAGTGGCAGAAGTCGTCCAGCGTTTGTTCCAGCCTCAACCGCAAGTTCGGGGCGCGAGCCCTTCCAGTACGCCGTCGCCTGACGCGCCAGGAGCGCGCCACGATCGGGCGATTCAAGCGACATGAGGTCAAGTGCGCGCTGGTACCAGCGACCCGCAGAGAGAGGCGCGTTGTGTAGCGCATTGGCCGCAAGTAGCGCAGCGTCGACGGCACGCGGATCGCCGGGCTCGGCACTCTCAACCACGTCACGGGCCCAGTGCAGTATGCGGCTGCCCGTCGGCGGTGTCGTGCCGAATCGTTCGCACAGTGATGCATGGATGCGCCGCCGCTCAACAGGCCCGAGGTCGTCGTAGAGGACCTCGGCGATCAACGGGTGGGCGAACGTGAATGAACCGAAACCGTCCCACTTGATGATCGATGCTGCGACGAGGTTGTCGAGTTCCTCTTGGACCTTGGACGGATGCAGATCCGTGATTTTTGCGAGCAGGGGCAGTTCGGTGACCGAGAGTCGACCAAAAACTGACATCACACGGGCGACATCCAGAGATAGCGCGTCGCGACGGAACACCCGATGCAACAGCGCCCCCTTGCCGCTGACTGTCGTCGGTATCGCATCGCCGACCAGATAGACGGCACTCTCCTCAATCCGAATGCTGCCCGTGGCACGCAACGAGTAAATCGTCTCCCTCGCGAACAGCGGGATCCCATGACTGCGCTCAAACACGTGATCGATCAGCTCGATATC
>JAENVT010000569.1 GCA_016650435.1 Ilumatobacteraceae bacterium | reverse complement strand
TGTGTTCGCCGGGGACGTTGTCCGTGAATGTGTTGAGGGTTGCGGCTGGGGTTGACCATCCGAGCGAACCGTGGGTTCGGTGGTGATTGTAGAAGTGGATGAACCCGGTGTAGGCGGTGGTGCGTTGACGATCTGAGGTCCAAGCGCGGATGTAGGCCCATTCCTCGAGCAGGATCCGATGGAACCGTTCCACTTTGCCGTTGGTCTGTGGGCGGCGGGGTCGGGTCTTCTTCACGGTCGTCCCGGTTGCAGCACAGGCCTGGTGCCAGAGGCTGGATCGGTAACAAGCGCCGTTGTCGGTGATGACTCGTTCGCAGACGATGCCGTAGAGCGCGAACCATGCGTAGGCACGAGTCCAGAACCGTGCCGCGGTGGCGGCTTGTTCATCGTCGAGGATCTCGCTGTAGGCCATTCGGGTGCGGTCATCAACGGCGGTGTGGATGAACCGATAGCCAGCCTGGGTGGCTCGTTTGTAGTGCGCGTTGGCACGTCCGTGGAGTTTCCAGCCGCCACCGGGAGGGATCCCGGCGAGCTTCTTGACGTCGACATGGATCAGTTCACCAGGTCGTTCACGCTGATACCGCACGACTGGTTCCTTCGTTGCCCGGTCTCCGGAGTCGAGCCGGCCGACACCAGCGGCGTTGAGGATCGCTTGCACCGTCGACGGCGCCAGCCCGGTCTCATGAGCGATCCGATCAGCACCCCAACGCCGCTTGCGACGCAGATGCACCACCCGCTTACGACGGCTGGCCAGCGTCCGATTCGGAGACCTGTGCGGTCGACTCGACCGATCCTGCAAACCCGATTCGCCTTCGGTGAGGAACCGATCACGCCATTTGCGGACCGTCTTGGCGTCGAGCTGGAACCGTTCAGCGGTGGCTTCGATCGACCAGCCATCGTCGATCACCAACGCGACCATCTTGCGGCGTCCCTCCGGTGTCAGCGACGCGTTCGGGTGTTGTCTTCTAGCTTGTTGCATGAGCCCTTCTTTGCGGAGTGTGAGTTGTCGAAGACCCACAGCCTCGCAAGAAGGGCTCACCTCATCCGCGGACCACTCACCCCATCACGCCAGGGACAACGTGTCCGGTCATCACAGCTAGCTGTCGGAGTAGATCGCGAAGGTGAAGTCGCGATCCGCTGCCGCTCCTGCGCCGTCTGTTGTCTTGACGAACACAAACGTGTCGCCGGTGACGCAATCTGTGCCGGTGCCCGGATCAGCGAGGGCGAAACCCGCTTGCGCCACCATGGTCGCAGTCAGAAATGGGGTGGGCGCTCCAGTACATCCTGCGTTGTAGGCCGGGAGGCTTATCTGGTACGAACCCAAACCCAGCCTGGTGCTGGCGATGTTGCCGAACGATTTGTCGGGGCTGAGGTTGCCGTTTCCGAAGATGTAGCCGCCTGCGAGCACATCGCTGTACGGAGCCGCGGCGACCTCCGCCTTGGTCGTGAACTGCGCATCGGTCTCGGTCTTGTTGTAAGTCTCGGACTTGTTGTAGGTCTCGGTCTTGTTGTAAGTCTCGGACTTGTTGTAGATCTCGGCGCGCGGGTAGTACCGGTCGTCGTGGTTGTGATCGGTGTAATAACCGACGATGTCGGCCAGCACGTCGACCGTGCCGGCATTGTTGAACAGGTTGATCTGGCCCGTCGGCGAGAGTTTCGTGTCGACCTTGTTCGGCGTCGGCGGCGAGCCCGGAGTCCAGTTGAGGTTCGAGACGGTCGGCCTCGGCGTGACATCGCTGGGCCAGACGGTGAGAAAGCCCGCTGCAGTGCCTCCCACGGCGGTGACGTTCATCGCCACCGCAGTAGCGTCGGACGGGATCGGCGTGGTGCAGTTGCCGTTGATACCGGTGATCTGTTGTGTGTAGGTCTCGCCGGCCGCGATTGCAGTGCTGCGTGGGCCGACGTTGACGTCGCCCGATCGCGTGTCGAACGCCCGGCAGGGCACGATCGGCACGTAGACGTCGCGGTCGCCGGTGCTGATGGCTGCCTGGCTGATAGCAATACCACCTCCGCCGATCGAGATCGCAATTGCAGCTCCGAGAGCCGCCCAACGCGTACGAACCGCCCGTAGTGCCTGGTCTGTCATGGTGCTCCCTTCAACTTCCTGGGCGACGCTAGTCAGGCGCCAGACGAGGGCGGCGGATGTACCCGCTACAACGACGGGCCAAGGGCTTGCCCCTAGTCTGTCGGCGTGCCCACACTGGAACGGTTCAGTCCCGAAGCGTTGCGCAGCACGGTAATCACGTTCCGCGACACGATGAAGGCGCACGCCGAGGGAATCAATCGGTTGAACGTGTACCCGGTTCCCGACGGGGATACCGGCACCAACATGGCGCGCACGCTGGATGCTGTCGTGGCCGAACTCGAACTGGCACAGCCGGAGCTCGATCCGACGTGCAACGCCATCAGCCACGGAAGTCTGATGGGCGCACGCGGCAACAGCGGGGTCATCCTCAGTCAGATCTTGCGGGGGTTGGTGGGAACGTTGAAGGGTGCCACCGACCTCACCGCCAGCAAGGTTGCCGAAGGTCTGAAAGCGGCGTCGGCGGCCGCATATCAGGCCGTGCTGAAGCCGATCGAAGGGACGATCCTGACGGTCGTTCGCGAGTCCGCAGACGCAGGCGCGATCGCGGCCGCCGAAGGGTCGAGTCTCGCGGGAATGCTGCGCGCCGCACGCGCAGCGGGCAAGGCGGCACTCGACAACACGCCCGAATTGCTCCCGGTGTTGAAGGACGCAGGTGTTGTCGACGCCGGAGGAGCCGGCTACCTGCTGTTCCTCGACGCGGCGCTGTTCGTTGTCGATGGCGAGCCGTTGCCCGAACCCGACGAGGGGGACGGACCCACTGTCGAGCAACTCGAGATGGCCGCGCATCGTCACGCCACGGACGGCGGTGTCGACGTCAGCGAACTGCGCTACGAGGTGATGTACTTCGTCGACCTGATCGACGATCGAATCCAGTCGTTCAAGGAAGCGTGGGGCGAGATCGGTGATTCCATCGTCGTGGTGGGCGGCGATGGCCTGTGGAACTGCCATGTGCACACCAACGACATCGGTGCTGCGATCGAGGCTGCGCTGCTGCTCGATGGGCGTCCCAAACAGATTCGAGTCACCGACCTGTTCGAGGAAATGGCCGAAGAACACGCGGTACGCGAGGCGGCGATCAGGGGCGAGCCAATTCGCACCGGCGCCGGATTCGGCCTACCGCCGGTCACGTGCGCCGTTGTCGCCGTGGCGAGTGGCGACGGCTTGGCGGAACTGTTCGGCCAGCTCGGTGTGCAGGGGGTTGTGACAGGCGGACAAACGCTCAACCCGTCGACCGCTGAACTGCTCGCCGCTGTCGAAGCAGTCAATGCACAGCAGGTGATCATCCTGCCGAACAACAAGAACATCATCCCCGTTGCCGAACAGCTCGATGCGTTGACCACCAAGTCGGTCAGGGTCGTGCCGACCACCTCGATGCCGGCTGCGCTGGCTGCCCTTGTCGTGTACGACCCCGAGACCGATGTCGACGTCAATCTGGAAGAGATGACTGATGGCGCATCGGCTGTTGCGACCGGCGAGATCACCCAGGCTGTACGCGATACGAAGAGCGATGTGGGTGCGATCACCATCGGCGACTGGATCGGCCTGGTTCGCGGCGACGGCATCGTCGCCGTCAGCGGTTCGCTCGACGGCGCGGCATGCGCGCTGCTCGACCACCTCATCACTCGCGACCGTGAGATCGTCACGGTGATCACCGGAAGTGGCGCCGGCGCCGGACATACCGACGCGTTGCTTGCGTGGCTCATCGAACACCGTCCCGAAGTACAGGTCGAGGTTCACCGTGGTGGCCAGCCGCTGTACCCATACCTGTTCGGCGTTGAATGACCGAACCGCTGACGCTGCGTGACCTCGACGCGATCGGCGTGGAGCGGATCAAGGGTGTCGGGGAGAAGAAGTTGGCGTCGCTGCACGACGTTGGCATCGACACCGTGCTCGACCTGCTGACGACCTATCCGCGACGTTGGGTGGATCGCACCAACGAGGCGCGGGTCAGTGACCTGTTGCCGGGCCAGGAGGCGCTGGTGCTGGTAAGTGTGCGCAGCGTGACGAAACGCCCGATGCGCAATCGCCGCACCATGGTCAACGCCGTCGTCGGCGACGGCAGTGGGCGATTGCAGATCGTGTTCTTCAACCAACCGTGGCGCGAGAAGCAGCTGCGCGAGGGATTGCAGATTGCGCTGTTCGGCAAGGCAGAGATGTATCGAGGCGGATTACAGATGACCAACCCGATCGTCGATCTCATCGGCGATCGCACGGGTCGCATCGTGCCCGTGTACCCGCAGAGTGAGAAGGCCGCGTTGATGACCTGGGAGATCGCCGGGTGGGTCGAGGATGCGTTGCGAAAATCTTCGGCACGCGGGATCGCCGACCCAGTTCCCGAGTCGACGAGACGTCGCTTCCGGTTGATCGAACGTGACGCGGCGTTCCGATCGATCCATGCCCCCGAGACGATTGCCGAGAAGGAGCAAGCCCGTCGGCGCCTGGCATTCGACGAGCTGTTGCGCGTGCAGACCGTGCTCGTGATGCGGAAGCGAATGTTGGAACGCGAGTCGAAGGCGATCCGTCACACGATCGGCGGCGAGCTGACCGATCGTCTGTACGCCGCCCTGCCGTTCGAGCTCACCGCCGCCCAGCGACGAGCGATCGCCGAGATCGAGCACGACCTGGCCGGTCCGCATCCCATGCATCGCCTCCTGCAGGGCGACGTCGGCTCGGGCAAGACGTTGGTGGCGGTCAGCGCCATGCTGACCGCGGTGCAGGGTCGCCATCAGGGGGCGTTGATGGCGCCCACCGAAGTGCTAGCCGAACAGCACGCCAGCAGCGTGCGCCGGATGCTGGAGGGTGTCACCGTGCCCGATCCGGGCAACCTGTTCGGCGACCGTCCATTGCGTGTCGAGTTGCTGACCAACCGCGTCACCGGCGGCGAGCGACGTGATGTACTGGCCGCACTGGCGGACGGTTCCGTCGACATCGCCATCGGTACTCACGCGCTGATTCAGGAGGCTGTGAACTTTCACAGCCTGGGTGTCGTGGTGGTCGACGAGCAGCATCGCTTCGGCGTCGAGCAGCGTGCAGCGCTGCGATCGAAGGGCGACGACGACGCCGTGC
>JAENVT010000568.1 GCA_016650435.1 Ilumatobacteraceae bacterium | reverse complement strand
GTGGCATCGGGTCACCCGGTTGTTGCCGTCAAGCACTGGTAGCAGCACGTCCCCGGTCTAGCACTAGGGCACCGCCGCGGACTGGCTCGGCCAAGCTCCCCGGTCGTCGTGAAACACCTCGACGCATCCCCGCCGCTAGCCGAGGGTGTAACTACATTTCTTCGCGTTGGGGCCTGCCCATGGCATGGAAGGGGTCAGGGGTTCAATTCCCCTCAGCTCCACGTAATACCAGGTCAACAGCACTTTTTGTTGCACCGAAACTCCCACAGAGCAGGTCTCGCACGTCGGAGACCGCTTCCTCGGATCCTTGGCCCGATGGCCGTCGGACGCGTGTTGGCACGTCCTACAGCGTGGCCAGGTCGAACGGTGGCGGACCGAGGAGCACGAGCCCGTTGGTCTCCGCAGCCTTTCGGACACGTTCGAAGTCACGCTCGCCCTCTGGCGGGAGTTCTCGACGCGCGGCGGGCTCGCCCGCGTCGATGAAGAATTGTTCGCCGCCGCCGGGGCTGAAGATGACGAGGATGTGGGCAGTCGTCGACGCCACGGCAAATGCATGGGGGGTCCCTCGTCGGATGGTCGAGGTGCCGCCCGACGTCACGCGGTGATCGACGCCGTCAATGTGCACGACCAGTTCTCCGTCGACAACGAAGAAGGTCTCTTCGGCATCAGGGTGAATGTGCAGCGGAGTTGCCTTGCCCTTTGGTACGACCACGTCGATCACCGACACGCTGCCGCCGGTGTCGGCCGAGCCAGCCTTGATCGTCATCAGCCCGCCGTCGTACCACCACGCATCGCCCTCGTCAGCAGAACGAACCACAGCCTTGCCCTCGCACATCGTGCACATGTCAACCACCCTTCATTGTGACGAGACTATAGTCTCATTATGAGCATGTCTATCTCAGAATCGCAAACGGGACGAGGACGCCAGAAAGCGCGGACCAGGCGTGCCATGATCGACGCCGCTCGCGCGTTGCTCGCCGACGGATCCACGGTTTCGGTGGAGGCGGCAGCCGAACGGGCCGAGGTCTCTCGAGCCACCGCGTACCGGTATTTCTCGAACTCGCGTGAGTTGGTGGTGGCGGCCCGGCCCGAGATCGAGGCACTCTCCATGTTGCCGGCCGACCCGCCCGAAGACCCCCTCGAACGGGTTGTGCTCGCGGCAGGTGAGATCATGCGCCTCACCCTCGACTGGGAACCCGAACTTCGGGCGATGCTGCGTCTATCACTGGAACCAACGGCGAGCGAGAAGGACCTCGTGCTTCGCAAGGGCCGCCGCCTGTTGTGGTTCGAGGACGCCCTGGCTCCCGCCAAGCGCGCCCTGGGACCAAAGCGATTTGGCCGCCTAGTCGCCGCCCTGGCCAGCTCAGTCGGGATCGAAAGCCTCGTGTTCCTCACCGACATCGCAGGCCTCGAACGCAACGAGGCCGCCGCCCTACTCGTGTGGATCGCCGAGACGCTCGCGGCGTCCGAACTCCGTCCGCGATAGCGACCCGATCCGTCCTGGGTACCAGCGCATCGGATTTCCCCGAAGCTCCACGAAACCGTTATGACGTCTGAGGCGAGGCGCAGGGGTCACTGATAGCTGGCGTGGAGCGCAGTAGACAGTCGGGCGATCGCGTCGGCCCGTGGTTGCGCGGTCACGTATTGCCAGCCGACGGAGTTTGTGTTCTGGAGCTCGTCGTGCAACCACACGAGCCGTTTCCTGACAGGCCTCGGTACATCACGGAGTTCTGCGAGACGGGCCACGGTCAACAGAGCGGCCGCGTCATGCAGATGCTTCTGTGAGTCGCGTGCGTTCTTGATCACGTGCCATGCCGTCGCTTTCGCGTAGATGGCACCGAGCACAGACGGCACACGGATGGTGAGCGGCGGTTCGTCCACGGCGTAAGTGACGGAGACTTCGGTTGCTGTCTCGATCGCAACGTCGGTTCCTGGTGCTTCCAGCGCCCGTTTGTCGCTTTGGGTGGGGACGACCCTGCGCAAGCGCAGAGAAGCCTCGGGTGCGAGGATGTCGATGAACGCGCCAGACGTCGGCTCTTGGAAACGGACACCGATCTGGCCCGCGCGACCGGCCGGGAGTTCTTCGAACCCCATATCGATGAGGCCGCGTGCGAGTTTTCGGAGCACCGACCGATCAGCCACAACATCGCCGATGATGTCGCCGTCATCTGTCGGGCGGAGCATCAGCGTGCCGCGCGAGATCAAGAGGATCTCGACCATCAATCCGCCGATGAGGCACCACTGTTTCGTCGCCACGATCTGCCCGAGGCCGCGCAAGGATCGCAAGACGACAACCTGTTTGGCAGGCAGCGGACCGTTGCCGATGAGGTTCACGGTCAGTGTGCGCAGGTCGGTCATCTCCGACCGAACTGCAGCTCGCGGTACACCTCGGCGGCGGCGCGATCTCCGGCTTCCATCAGGTCGGTGTATGCGACGACGAGGTTGACCGTTCGGCTGGTCGAGAGCAGTTCCCACTGGCTGCTAGTCACCATATGGACCGTGACATTCGGTTCCGCGGTCACGGGCCGCAGACCGATAGCGATCGAGTACGAGACCGCCTTCGCCTCGGCCACGTACACGTCGACGGGCGGGGTGAACGGGCGGGCAGCCGCGCCACGGTCGGCGGCCGCATGAGCACCGCCGACCACTACATTCGGGTCTTCGTACACGTCGGCGATCAGGTCGGGCAGCATCCGGCCGGTTGTGTGGCGGGCGCGACCGCATAGGAGATGCCAGTTCTCGTGGAGCCATTCGAGAGGGCGGCGACCATGACAGAGCTCGTCGATGATGTCCCAACAGCTGGTCGCGGTGTACGGCCGGCCTCCCGGGCGGGGAATTCGCTGGCAGCGGAACACCTCATGGCGCGGGATGATCCACCGGTTGCCGATCCGCTCCGCAACGAGCTGGTTGTCGCTGATCATGTGTTGCACGCGGATGCGCGACACGTCGAGCGCCTCGGCTGCTTCTCGAACGGTGAACCCTTCGACCAATGCCCCCATTCAACAACTATAACACTTCTGTTGTAGTTATTGGCGGCTTGGTTCTCCTTCGAGAAAGAGGGCGCGGCCATCCATCTGGTGCCCGGTGTATTCACCCTGCGGGTTGAGCCCTGGTTCGTCAGCCTCGTGGGAAGCTTGGCCTTCCGTCGTCGGTGGCCGAGGTGCCACGGTCTCGAATCTCCCCTTCCCGGCATTCGCGATCAAGGGTGTAACTACATTTCTTCGCGTTGGGGCCTGCCCATGGCATGGAAGGGGTCAGGGGTTCAATTCCCCTCAGCTCCACGAAATACCTGGTTGACGAGGCGAGTGTTGTAGTTGTTCGCCTCGAGATGCGCGGCGATGCTGGTCATCCCCACGGTATACAACTCCGGAGCCGTCGCACCTTCCACGCGGTCATATGACCTTCGGCGCGGTCGACAGATTCTCTCGACCGAACCGTCTCGGTATGACCAGCGCGCCGCATACTACGAACGCCCCCATGACGTTGGGAACCACGTCACCTCCCGTCGGTGATCCGATGAAGATGTCCAACGACGCGTGGAAGATGGCGAGTACGGCAAGGCTGCCCCTGGTGGAGTTGAACAGCCAGGTGCACACGACGGAGCCGGTGACGATGCTTGCGGCCCAACCGATCAGTCCGATCGGTGGCATTGTTCCGAGCCCGGCGCTGAAGAAGAACAGGGGGACGTGCCACAGTCCCCAGACGAGCGCGAGCCACATCGAAGCGGCTAGCGCGGACCGGTGTCGTTGCAGCCGCGGCAGGGCGAAGCCGCGCCATCCGATCTCCTCCCCGTACCCATAGAACACCAAGTTGGCGAGCCAGTACACCGCCACCGGAGTCGACGAGAACTCAAGACTCGCCCCTGTGAGGCCCATTCCGACGTGTACCCCGAACGCTGACGCCGCTCCGATCGCGATGAAATACCCAGTCGCGGGGGCAAGGGCTGCGAAGGTCAGCCAGCGACCGGGACCGGTGGTGACGCGCTGCAACAGCACTCGCAGGCCCCTGCGCCCGTCGTTCGCTGCAGTCATGATGAGGGCGGCGAGAGCGGGGCCCAGACCACCGACGAAATGGAGATAGGGGCTGGCGTGTACGTCACCCCACCCCTCGCTGGTTGCCGCGAGCGGCAGCCACGCGGACCAAGTCAGACCGATCGCGAGAAGACCGAACCACAGGACCTGCCGATCGGACGAAGTCGAAGCGTCGCTCGCTACGTTCGGACGCTCCACGGTCGCCCCGTCACTGACTGGCATAGAGTCAGGTGGGATCGACTCTGGACAGATCCCGACCGCATAGGGCCCGCTCAGTCGAAGGCGGTCAGGTGCTTCTTCACGAATGTGAGGACTGCGATGTGTTTGTCGGTGTCGCGCTGCATGAGCTCAACGAGCAGACCCCACAGGGTGGTGCCGCTCACGTCGCGCAATTCTCGCTGCAGCCGGTTGAGTTCCTTCTCGTCGGCCTTCTCGTGGTCGAGCAGGCGATCCGTCACGTTGCGGACGGCGACCCGGTCGGCACGATGGAAGTCCATATACGGGACAGCCGGCTCAGTACCGCTGAAGGATGCGTCCGCTGCCAGCGATGAGGCGAGTTCGGCAAACCACCGGTGATGCCGGCGCTCATCCTCCATGAGGATCCCGATGAGGTAGGCCAGCGCCTTGGACTGGGTGGCCGTCGCAGCTTGCGCGTACTCGTCGAGTATCGCACCCTCGCGCGCTGCATGGCCGGACAGGTGCGAGAAGAGTTCGGTTTCCCCAACACTCCACCCGATCGTGCTTGTAGGAGATCCGTCGTCAGCAGAATTCATAAGCTCATCGCACCGGATTTCGGAACGTTTCACCAGTGCCAAACGTCCCATCGCACACGTAGTGACGAAAGCCCCTGGCGACCGGACAGGGCCGGTCATACCGTGCTGAGAGAACGAGCCGAGGTCTCAATGACAATTACCAGCGCGGAGACCGAGAAGTCGCAACTTCCAACTCCACACAGGAGCACACGCGAGGTGATCGATGGCAACGAGGCTGCTGCCCGAATCGCCCACCTCGCCTCCGAGGTGATTGCCATCTACCCGATCACGCCTGCGTCGCCAATGGGCGAGTTTGCCGACGACTGGAGTGCGAAAGGGCGCACGAACCTGTGGGGCGCGGTCCCCGAGGTGATCGAGATGCAGAGCGAGGCCGGAGCCGCTGGCACGCTCCATGGGGCAATCACACGCGGTGCGCTGGGCACCACGTTCACCGCCAGCCAGGGGCTGCTGCTGATGCTGCCCAACATGTTCAAGATCGCCGGCGAGCTCACCCCGACGGTCATCCATGTGGCGGCGCGCACGATCGCGACACACGCGCTCAGCATCTTCGGCGATCACAGCGACGTAATGGCGGCCCGCACGACCGGGTTCGCGATGCTGTGCGCGAGCAGCGTGCAGGAGACGGCGGACTTCGCGGCCGTGGCTCACGCCACCACACTTGATACGCGCATCCCGTTCCTCCACTTCTTCGACGGATTCCGCACGAGCCACGAGATCGGCACCATCGAGATCCCCACCGCCGACGACCTGAGGGCGATGATCGATCCGGCCGCGGTCGCCGCCCACCGCGCCCGTGGGCTCGACCCCGATCGACCGGTGCTGCGCGGCAGTGCTCAGAACCCCGACGTGTTTTTCCAGGCCCGTGAGGCTTGTAACCCCTTCTACGACAATGTGCCGGGCGCGGTGCAGGCATCGATGGACCAACTGGCGACACTGACCGGTCGGCACTACCACCTCGTCGACTATCACGGCGCGCCGGATGCAGATCGCGTGATCGTGCTGATGGGCTCGGGCGCTGGGGCGACGAAGGAGACCGTCGACGAGTTGCGCCGCACGGACGAGCGCGTCGGTGTTGCGGTCGTCCGTTTGTTCCGCCCGTTCCCCACGGCGGCTCTGCTCGCCGCGCTGCCACCGAGCACCCGAACTGTCGTCGTGCTCGATCGAACTAAGGAGCCGGGGGCGCCGTTCGAGCCGCTGCACCTCGACGTGCTGTCCGCCCTGTGGCACAGCTCCGCCGACGGCTGGATCGATGGCCACATGCCGCGAGTGATCGGCGGGCGTTATGGCTTGAGCAGCAAAGAGTTCACCCCGGCGATGGTCAAGGCCGTGTTCGACGAGGCCGCCAAGGACGAGCCGCTCAACGGGTTCACCGTCGGGATCATCGACGACGTCACCCACACCAGCCTGACCTACGACCCGTCGTTCACCACCGACAACGCC
>JAENVT010000567.1 GCA_016650435.1 Ilumatobacteraceae bacterium | reverse complement strand
TGGTGAACTGGTGCATGAAACCGAAGGCCGCGAGTGCGAGGCCTTCGACCATCACCTGCATGCCGAGATATGTCATGTCCCAACGGCTGTCGTTGACGATGTCGTCGAGCAGCATGCGCAGGTGCGAGTTGATCTGGTACTTGCCGCCGAGCTTCTCGTCGAGATAGCGGGCGAACACCTCGACGTGGCGTGCCTCGTCGACGACCTGTGTGCTGGCATACAGCTTGGCGTCGTACCACGGAACTGTTTCGACGATCTTGGCGGTGCACAGCAAGGCGCCCTGCTCGCCGTGCATGAACTGGCTGAGGCTCCAGTTGCGGCTCTCGACGCCGAACTCGAGCCACTTCTTCTCGTCCCACTTCTCGACGGGCGTGCCGACGTACATGCTGGCGTCGACGCCCGTACCGATGAGGGCCTGATCCTCGGCGACCGTCTTCTCGACGTCGACTTCGGTATCCCACGGGAGATCGGTGGTCGCGTTCCATTGGCCGACCTTGGCCTTCTCGTACAACTTGCGCAGCGCCGGCCGGCTGAGTGAGTAGTCCCACGTGAAGATGGTGTCGGCGTTGTCCTTCACGATGTGGGCGATCTCATTGGGATCGTGCGTGGGGATGGCCAAGATGGCATCGATGTCGTTGATCTCGGCGCGGCCGATGATCGATTCGTTGTCGTTGTGCGTGACAGTCATGGATCAGCTCCTAGTAAGGGATGGCTGGAAGGCCGGGAGGACGAAGGTCTGAATGAAGGTTCGTGCGGACTCGGGTTCGCCGAGGTCGACCTGCTCGGACGGTGCGAGGAAGTAACTGATGACGAGACGGGAAAGCAACTCGACCAGGCGTGCGCTCTCGCGGCGCGGCAGGTAGCCATCGACCAACGGCGCAAGGAATGCCGTGGCGACCCGGATGATCCGCGGCAGGCCGTCGACCGTGAGCTCACCAAGGGTCTCGCCGGGCTCGCTGGCCAGCATCAGGGAAAGGTGTTGGTCAGCGCGCAGCTCGTGCGTGGCATGCATGACGCAACGCACCAGTAGGTCTTCGAAGTCGACCGCACCCTCGAGGTGAACGCCCAACCGGGTGAAGAATTCTTCCATTTCGCGCACACGCAACGCCTCGAACAGGATGTCCTTGCCGCCGGGGAACATTCGGTACAGCGTGGCTCGCGACACCCGGGCCTCGTTGGCGATGTCCTCGATCGTGACCTTGGCCGATCCCCACCGCTCGCGGCACGACTTGGCGGCATCGAGCACGCGCACTTCGGCCGGGTCAAGAATCATTCGTGAGACAATAAGACATTCTGTGTCTCACTGTCAATAGGCCGTGCGAACCATCACGCTCGAGTTGGCGTCACAACCTGCCAGCCTCGATGATCCGCTGGACGAACGCTTTGGTGCGGTCTTGCTGGGGATGCTCGAAGATCTGCTCCGGTGGACCTTCCTCGTGGATCACTCCCTCGTGCAGGAAGCACACCTTCGACGAGACCTCCTTGGCAAAGCCCATCTCGTGCGTGGCCAGCATCATCGTCATGCCGTCCCTGGCCAGGTCGCGAACGATGTTGAGCACCTCGCCGACCAACTCCGGATCGAGCGCAGACGTGATCTCGTCGAGCAGCAGCAGCCGAGGCTCCATCGCCAGGGCCCGGACGATGGCAACACGTTGTTGCTGACCACCCGACAACCGGTCGGGATACTCCTTGGCCTTCTCCTCGAGACCGATTCGCTTCAGCAACGCGACGCCGCGTTCTTCGGCCAACTCCTTTGGCAATCCCAGAACCTTCACGGGCGACAGTGTGATGTTCTTCAACACCGTCATGTGAGGGAAGAGGTTGAAGCTCTGGAAGACGATCCCGACCTCTCGTCGCAGTGCATCGACATCGATCCCCCGGCCGCTGACACGATCACCGCCGAGCCGGATCTCCCCGCTGTCGATGGTCTCCAGTTGATTGATGCAACGCAGCAGCGTCGACTTGCCGCTGCCGGATGCACCGATCAGGCTGACGACCTGGTGCAGATCGACATCGAGATTGATGCCGCGCAACACCTCGTTCGACCCGAAGCTCTTGTGCACGTCACGTAGGTCCAGGAACGCCATGCCTACCGCCCGGCCAAGGTCTTGGCCTGCTGGCGTCGGATCAAACCATCGAGCCAACGCGTGAACGGGATGGTGACCAACAAGAACAGCAGCGCCGCCATCGAATAGGCGGCCAGCGTGCCCCTGGAGTTGTTGATGAACCTGGCACGGTTGACGACATCGAGCACACCGAGCACGCTGATCAATGCGGTGTCCTTCTGCAATCCGATGAAGTCGTTGAGCAATGGCGGGATCACCCGGCGAACGGCCTGCGGCACCACGACGTGACGCATCGTCTGCGTATACGTCAACCCCAAGGACCGGGCGGCGGCGGTCTGGCTCCAGTGCACCGACTCGATGCCGGCGCGGTACACCTCCGACACATAGGCGCCGTACGTCAGGCTGAGCGCGATGATTGCGTATTGGATGTCGGAGAAGTCGCCGACGATCGGCACCTTGGCCTGGGCGAGACCGAGACCGACGATGTAGATCACCAGCAGCGAGGGAACACCGCGGAACACGTCGACGTACACCGTCGCCAGGAAACGGACCGGCTTGCACGCCGGACCCGGCAGCAATCGCATCACCGCGATGATGAGCGCCCAGACCAGGACGATGATCTCGGCGATCATGAAGACCTGGACGTTGATCCAGAAACCTTTCAGCAGCGATCGCCATCCATCGCCATTGGTCAGGATGGACCAACCGAAGAACACACGCGCCACGGCGTGGTGGTTGGCGAGCAGCAGCCACGCCAGGAACGCGACGCTGTAGACCGACATGCCGATACCGACCGCGTACCAGGCCCAATCCCGTGCACGTTCACCTTCACGACGGGCTGACTCGATCTCACCTTCTCTGGCAAGCCGTGATGCTCGCAATGAGTGGACCATCGCAGGCACGCCGGCCGGCGGGAACAGCAGCGCGATGGCTGCTGCCTTCCGATAGGTCAACACCCGGCCCACCCGCCGCATGGCGGTGGGGCCGGGTCCTACCAGCTCACTCAATGCAGGCTCAGGTAACCGGAATCTCGACGAACGGAACCGTTGACGGATCGCCGCCGAGGTACTTGGCGATCAACGCGTTGATCGATCCATCGTCGATCAGACCCTGGATGATCGGATCGTAGATCGCCTTCTTGCCGTTGCCCAATCCGAAGATC
>JAENVT010000566.1 GCA_016650435.1 Ilumatobacteraceae bacterium | reverse complement strand
GATCGTCTTGGTCTCACTCGATGACCAGTTGCAGGTCGCTTTGGCCCACCCGGTCACCGAGGCGTGCCCATCCTCGGCGTAGGCAACCGTCCGCTCGGCGATCGACACAATCCCAGCGATCGCCGCTTCGATCCGTCGGCGGGCACCATCCATTTCGGCCAACACAGCAGCCAACTCCCGCGGCGCCAACCCTTCGAGGTCGGCCCGCTCCGGCACATCGATCGAACACATGTACCCACAATACCAAAGGGGTGTCACACGGTACTTTTGGCCGTTCGCCTACGGATACGGCGTGTCGCCGACCGCTGCTTGGATCCGGTCCAACTGGGTGAGCAGCTCTGTGGTCAGCGATTCGGTGCCGGGTTTGCCGTAGATGTTGTGGACTTCGAGGGGATCGTTGGAGAGATCGAACAGCTCCCATTCGATCGGGCTGGACGGACCGCGCGCGCCGGCTTGGTCAAGGGGATCGTTGTAGTAGCAGATCAATTTGTGAGTCCTCGTTCGAACGCCATAATGCGCGGGGCAGGAATGCGAGCTGTCGTTGTGCATCCAGTACCGGTAGTACATCGACGTCGGCCAGTCGGCAGGTGTCTCGCCGTGCAGTAGCGGGAGGAACGAGCGACCCTGAACGTGACGAGGGATGTCGACGCCGGCGAGCTCGAGAAACGTCGGGGCGAAGTCGACGTTGACCACGATGTCGTCGTTGATCGAGCCGGCTGCGATGCCATCCGGGTACCTGACGATGAATGGCATCGTCAGTGATTCTTCGTACATCAATCGCTTGTCGAACAGGCCGTGGTCTCCCAGGAAGAAGCCCTGATCCGACGTGTACACGACGATTGTGTGCTGAGCGAGATCGTTGTCGTCGAGGTAGTCGAGCATGCGACCGACGTTGTCGTCGATCGAGGCCACAACGCGCAGATAGTCCTTGATGTACCGCTGATAACGCCAGCTGATCTCTTCCTCCTCGTCGAACCCATCGGGCACAGGTGACTTGAGGTCGATGATGGGATCGAGGTCCATCATCTTCATCTTCACCGCTTGGATGACGTCGGCCCGACCGAGGAGGCCGTCGCGAAACGTGTCGGGCTCGGGGATATCGACGTCGTCGTACATCGTGAAGTGCTTGCGGTCCGGTTCCCATGTGCGGTGTGGAGCCTTGTGGTGGCAGCACAGCGCGAACGGCCGGCCGTCGAGCCGGTCGAGGAAGTCGAGACAATCGTCGGTGATGAGATCGGTCACGTATCCGCCGCGTTCGACGATTGGATGCGGACCGGGCTGCAGCATGATCGGGTTGTGATAGTGACCTTGACCCGGGAGTATCCGCCATTCATCGAACCCGGTGGGGTCGTGGGCCGCACCGTGTCCGAGGTGCCACTTGCCGAACATTCCGGTCGTATATCCAGCTGCTTGCAGCGCTTTCGGAAAAGTCCACAGCGTGTTGTCCATGTGGGTGTCGAGTGTGGTCACGCCATTCACGTGGTTGTAGGTACCGGTGAGCACCGCGGCGCGGCTTGGCGTGCAGATCGAGTTGGTGCAGAAAACCGAATCGAAGCGCATACCTCCCTGCGCGATGCGGTCGAGATTCGGGGTGTCATTGATCCGGCTCCCGTACGCAGAAATCGCGTGGGATGCATGGTCATCGCTCATGATGAACAACAAATTCGGCCGAGAGTCGTTCATGAACACATGTCTACTCGTGTGCGGATGTTGATCAAGCCGGCACTCATTGCTTTGCCCGTGGGTTTGACGATGAACCAAAGCGGGAACTGCACCTGCGCTATAGAGTCGTGCGCTCGTAGGGGAGGGTATGGGTAATCTCGACAGTGTGAGCTCACCGATGTCGAGCGAGTTCCAACCGCGCCCGCAGCGTGACTACGCCATCGTCGTTTCAGCGCGGGGCTTTGCGTTTTTCGCCTTCGTTGTCGTTGTGACGCTCCTCGCGGTCATGGTGGTCCAGCGCGCAACACAAGTCTTCGTCGTAGTGGGGGCCGCGACAACCGTTGCTGTGATCGCCGTACCGGTCGTTCGCGCACTGAGCTCGTGGATGCCGCGTGGTGCTGCACTCGTGATCGTCACCTTGATCGGGATGTTCGGCACGGTGGCGGTCCTTGGAACCATCGCCTGGGATCTCAATCACCAGACAGCCGCCCTCAGGCAATCTCTGCATCATGCCGTTGCCGAACTTCCGGTCGACAGCACCGCCGCGAAGACTGCAGCCGATCTCGAACTCGACAACAGGATCGACCGAGTCTTCAAGGGCGCTGCTACGCGCTTGGTGGTCGGCGATACCAATCCGCTGGCGGTGGTCGCGCAGGTTGCCAAAGTCGTTGTCGTAGCTGTCTTGGCCGCCTTCATCATGGCCGGCGGCCGCCGCGTCGTCGATCTTGCGCTGCGGTTTGCCCGTCGAACATCGATCCGCGAGGAGTTCCACGACGCATTGGGCAGCGCGATCGCACGCTCGGGCGCGTACCTCCGCAGAACGATTGCCGTGAGCGTTGTACACGGCGCTGTTGCCGGCTCGCTGGCGTGGATTCTCGGATTGCCCGGGTCAATCTCGATTGCCGCGTGGGTCGCGGTCGCCTCGACCGTGCCGATACTCGGTGGGGTACTCGCCTGGGTTCCGATCGTCGCACTCGCGAAGGTGAACGACGTTCCGCTGGCGGTGGCGATCGCCATCGCCGTGTTGTGCATCGTCGGCGATCGCCTAGCCAGGGCTCGCTGGGTGCACAAGGTTCTGCGCGTGGGGCCACTGCTTGCGATCCTCGGCATCGGTATCGGGCTGACAGCGGTCGGGATCTCGGGCTCGATCCTGGGACTGTTCGTCGTTGCCTTCATCAGCGCGTTGTTGAGTCACCGTGGACACTTGGGTGATGCGATCATTGATCTCGTCGAGGACCGTGGCGAGCGAGCGGTGCCCGAGGCTGTCGACATCGAAACCGACGAGGTGCCGGTGGCCGCCGAGGCCCGTGGCCGCGAGACGTACCTCCGATTGCGTCTCTCGGGCCGCACCGCGGCCACAGCTGTTGTTGCGATAGCTACCGCGGTCGCACTGTTCAATGTCGCCATTGCTTCTCAGTCGCTGATCGTGTGGTTCGCAGTCGGCGGGTTCATCGCGGTCGGTCTCGATCGGCCGATCTCGGCAATGCACCGGTCATGGAAGATGCCCCGCTTCGCGGGTACCACGATCGTGCTCGGCTTGATGGTGGGTTTGGTCACTTCGGTGATCGTGCTCGGTGGTTCGTCGATCACCAACTCGGCGGCGACCGTCACCCGCCAAGCACCCGAAGCGGTCCGCTCGATGGAGACGTTGCCGTTGGTCGGCCGACTGCTCGAGCGAAACGGCGCGCCCGACAAGGTCGAGAAATTCGTGGGGTCTCTGCCCGACCGCCTGCGCAACTCCGACTCTGTCGCACGGATAGCGCGTGCCGCTGGAGATGGGTTTGTCGGCGCCTTCTGGACCATCAGTTTCATGCTTGCAATTCTCTGGGACGGCCCTCGACTGGTGAAGGCCGCCCGCAACCGCGTTCCCGCGGCCAAACGCCGGCGTGTTGCAAGATTTGGCAGGGCTGCCTACACGGCGCTGTCGAACGTGGTCGCCGCGGCCGCCTTCGTCGCCGCGTTGAACGGAACCGTTGTGATGCTGCTGGCCATCGCCCTCGGCATCCCGCTTGCCCCGATCCTCGGACTGTGGGCTGCGACGTGGAACTTCATCCCGCAGATCGGTGGCTTTGTCGGAGCCATGCCGCTGGTGGCGCTTGGCTTCGGTCAGGGGCCGTGGCAGGGCTTGATCGCCCTTGTCGTGTTCGTCACGTACCAGACGTTCGAGAACCACGTCATCCAACCGTTGATCGGCAGCCGTGTCGTCCACGTGCCGCCGCTTGTGCTGTTGATCGGGGCGCTGTTCGGTGGGGCTCTCGGAGGATTCGTCGGAGCCTTGATGGCCGGTCCGATTCTCGGCGTCGGCAAGGTTGCACTCAACGAGTTGCGCCAGGGTGACGATTTCCGGATAGAGGACCGAGTCGACCACGCGGAATCGCTCACCGTCGCGCTGCAGGACAACGCCAGCGGCCCTCCAATCCCGAGTGGTCAAACGGTGTAGACGGGAGGTGCTCCGTTGACGTTGAATCGGATCGAGTACAGCGACGTGGTCGCGGTGATGAACAGGCGGTTGCGCTGCAGGCCTCCGAAGGTGAGGTTGGCCGCGTCCTCTGGCAAGTGAATCTTGCCGATCAGCGTGCCCTCGGGATCGAAGCAGTGGACGCCATCGCCGACCCCGGCCCACACCCGCCCGGCGTCGTCGAGGCGGATGCCGTCGAAGTGTCCTGCTGTGCACTCGGCGAACAAGCGGCCTTTGCCGAGCTTGCCGCGTTTGGTGACCGGAAAGACGCGGATGTGGTTGCGGCGAGTGTCGGCGATGTAGATGTGCGATTCATCGAGCGAGAACGCGAGGCCATTCGGCCGCACGAAGTCGTCGCCGACGCTGGCGACTTCTCCGGTCGTCGGATCGCTGCGGTACACGTTGCATGCACCGATTTCGCTCGTGGCGCGATGACCTTCGTAGTCGCTGTC
>JAENVT010000565.1 GCA_016650435.1 Ilumatobacteraceae bacterium | reverse complement strand
CCGACCTCACCGTGACACGCGAGGCGGACGACCGGTTCATGATCGTGACCGCCGCGGCGACGCAGGTTCGCGACTTCCACTGGCTGAAGGATCACATCGGCCCAAACGACCGAGCGATCGCAGTCGACGTCACATCCGGCACAGCGGTGTTCAGCGTGATGGGCCCCAACTCGCGGACGTTCCTGCAAGCGCTCACGCCGTCCGACCTGTCGAACGAAGCGTTCCCGTTCGGCACCTCACAAGAGATGGATCTCGGCTATGCCCGGGTGCGCGCCAGTCGCGTTACATATGTCGGTGAGCTCGGTTGGGAGATCTACGTTCCAGCCGAGTTCGCTGCCGCCGTCTTCGGCGTTCTCAGCGACGGCGGAAGCAACGGCGCTCCACGCCTGGCCGGCTACCACGCGCTCAATTCGCTCCGCATGGAGAAGGGCTACCGGCATTGGGGCCACGACATCACGCCCGACGACAGCCCGCTGGAGGCGGGTCTCGGTTTTGCCGTGGCATGGAACAAGCCGGACGGTTTCATCGGTAAGGAGGCCCTCGCCCGTCAGCGCGGGACCGGACTCACGCGTCGCCTCGTGCAACTCGCCCTCGTCGACTCGAACAAGCTGCTGTACCACAACGAGCCGATCTGGCGCGATGGCTCGCTCGTCGGCGAGACCAGCTCAGGAATGTGGGGCCACACATTGCAGCAGTCGCTGGCAATGGGTTACGTAGCCAACCCGGACGGAGTCGCCGACGCCGCCTACATCAATGCTGGAGCGTACGAGGTCGAGGTGGCCGGCGTCCGGCTGCCGGCGCGGGTCTCGTTGCAACCGTTCTACGACCCGAAGAGCCTCCGAGTGAAGGCCTGACCCGGATGGCGTTTCGGCCGTTGCACACAGCCAGCGAGCTCCATGAACCAGCCGCGGGAGCTGACTTCGACCCTTCGGCGGAGATCGGCGACGAGATCCGCGGCCTACGCAAAGCCCACGGCCTGACCCTGAAACAGCTCGCTGCCGATGCAGGCATCTCCATCGGCTACCTCAGTGAGATCGAACGAAACCAAACACGACTGCCGATCGGCGTGCTCAAGGCGATCTGCGACGTCTTCGGCATTCACATGAACTGGTTCTTCCGCGCCGGCAAGCTCGGCCCAGCGGAAGAACGCGACATCGTCGTGCGTGCGGGCAACCGGCCGCGTCTCTCCTTCACCGGTCTCGGCATCACCGAGGAGCTGCTCTCGCCGAACCTCACTGGTCCGCTCGAGATGTTGATCAGTACGATCGCACCGGGCGCCGACAGCGACAACTACTCCCACGACGGTGCGGAGGCCGGCGTGGTCCTCAGCGGAACCCTGGAGCTGTGGGTCGACGATGTCCACCTTCATCTCGTTGCCGGCGACAGCTTTGCCTTCGCCAGCACCCAACAGCATCGGTGCGCCAACCCGACCGACGCACCGACGAAGGTCCTCTGGGTGATCACTCCTCCGCACTATTGAGCGCTGATGCTGCCCTGACTGGCCGTTTCCGACCTTTGTCCAAAACCGCCACAAGACGCGTCCGACTAACCACTATGCGAGGTAGGGTGCCCAAGCCGCGATCGTCGTGGCGAGTTTTGGAGACGCCTGGTTGGGCCGGTTGCGGCGGTTTCGTCGGCTGGTCCGTTCTCTGGCTCGACGCCTCTCAAGCGGAGGCACCGATGTTCGGACAGGACTTGCTCTGGGGCTCGCCCGTCGTACGCCCGGGCGATGCCGCGGCACAGTTGGCAGCTGTTCGTGCTCAAGTCGACGCCTCGGTCGCCAACTCGTGCGACATGGTGGTCTTCCTGCATTCCGACGCCACTGTTCAATCCGCCAGCCCCGCTTGCCGGCGACTGCTCGGCGTCGAACCGGCCGAGCTCATCGGTCACAACGTTCTCAATCTGGTTCATCCCGAGGATCGCGGGCGAGTGTGTGCAGCCTTCGCGTCGATCCCGAATCTTGGAGATCACGTGCGGGTCGAATTTCGCTTCGTGAACGCGCATGGAGACATTCGCTGGGTGGAGGAGGTTGCGACGAACCTCGTCGCCGATCCGAGCGTCGGCTACGTCGTGGCCAATCTTCGTGATGTGACGGACCGCGTCACTGCTGAGAAGGAAGTGCGCCTCCAGACAGCACTTCTTGCCGCAGCCGGTCAGGCCATCGTCGGGACCGACACAGAAGGTGCGGTGTTCTACTGGAACGCCGCCGCAGAAGCCACATACGGTTGGACGGCCGATGAGGCGATCGGACAGCAGGCAGCGGTCATGTTCGAGCCGCCGGGCGGGTGGGACGTGATCGACGACGAGGGCGTCGCCCTGCTGAACGCAGGTCAGCTATGGACCGGCGAGAAGCGCGTCCAGACCAAGAGCGGCAATCCGATCCCGGTGCTGGTGACCTACTCGGTGGTGTTTGTGGACGGTGTGCGGGTCGGCACGGTCGCGGTTGCCTCCGACATCTCCGAGCGTCTCCGGACCGAACAGGCCACGGCGCTGCTTGTCAATCAAATCGAAGTGGATCGCCGACGTCTCGCCGCTGCACAAGCGTCAGCGAAGCTCGGCAGCTTCGAGGTCAATCTCGACACCGGTGAGATCACTCGTTCCGACGAACTGTCTCGGATTCTCGGGCATGGGCCTGGCATGGTCATGGCGAGCGAATTCGAACACATTCATCCCGACGATCGTTTCCAACTGGCCCAGCTCCTCAGCGAGGCCGCGGCCGGTCGCGACGAAGGCGAGATCACCTATCGAATCGTGCGACCCGACGGTGAGGTGCGCTGGGTGCAGTCGCAAGCAACGGCAGTGCGCGGCCCGAACTCCAACGTCATCGCCGGCACCATGCTCGATATAACCGACCGGCATCAGGCCGAGGCTGCCCTCGTCTACGGAGCGACGCATGATTCGGTGACGGATCTCCCCAACCGGGCAACCATGAATGAGCGCTTGCAGTCGGCGATTGCTTCATCGGACGCTGATCACTTGGTCGCTCTTGCTGTCATCGACATCGATCGATTCAAACTGGTGACCGATGGTCTCCGTCACTCCAGCGGAGACGAAGCCCTGAGAGCGCTGGCAACCCGCTTCCGGTCGGGACTGCGACCCAACGACTTCGTCGTCAGCACCAGCGGCGACGGATTCGCTGTGGTGCGTATCGATGTGCGAACGATGGACGACGCTCATCAGCTGGGCAACGATGTGCTGGTTCTGCTCGACGAGCCTCTGAGGCTCGCGGATCGCGAGCTCTTCTTGACGGTCAGCGTCGGCGTCACGCTGAGCACGGCGTCCGATTCGCCGGAGTCGCTGCTCCGCGACGCTGACGATGCCATGTACCAGGCGAAGCGTGACGGCAGGAACCAGGTGAAAGTCTTCGACCACCACGCGAGGTCGCGCGCCCATCGTCGACAGAGCGTCACGACGGCGCTGCCACAGGCTCTCGAGCGCGACGAGCTGCATCTCGAGTTCCAACCGATCATCGATCTCGCTACATGCGAAGTGGCCGGGTTCGAGTCACTGCTCCGTTGGGACCATCCCGAGCTGGGATCGATCCCACCCGCTGAGTTCATCCCGATTGCCGAAGCGACAGGACTGATCCTGCGAATCGGTATCTGGGTGCTCGACCATTCGCTCCAGCAACTGGCGGCCTGGCGTGCCGACCCGCGAGTCCCGCGCGACCTGTGGATGTCAGTCAACGTGTCGGCGCAACAGCTGATCGATCCACGCCTCGTCGAACACGTTCGTGCAGCAGCCGAGCACGCGGGGGTCCCAGCCACCGCTGTACATCTCGAGATCACCGAGAGCGTCTTGATGGATCGAGTCGACAATGCGCTCGGGACGATTGTCGAACTTCAATCGTTCGGATTCAGTGTCAGCATCGACGATTTCGGCACGGGCTACTCGTCACTGAGCTACCTCAGTCGGCTGCCGATCGACACGGTCAAGATCGACCGATCGTTCGTCGGCGGTCTGGGCGCCGGTGCGACCGGTCACGACCCCTCGATCGTCCGGGCAATGATCGCACTCGCCGATGTTCTCGACCTCGACGTAGTTGCCGAAGGTGTCGAGCTCGCCAGTCAGCTCGACTTTCTCACCGAGCTCGGCTGCACCTTCGGGCAGGGATTCTTATGGACCGCCTCACTCGTCGCACCCGATGCGCTGGAGTGGATGATCCGTCGAGTTCGCCCGCCTCGGATCATCGACCGCGACGAACCGGCGCAGCACGGCGAAACCACTGATGAGTCGCCGACCGACCTCGGCGCGGCCATCATCGAGATCGCCCACATCAGTGGACGGCGCCGCCGCGGCGCAGTCGACATGACCAACGTATTGCGCTTCGATTCGCTGGAGATCGGCCTCAGCGCCGGCAGGGCATGGATCGCTGGGCGAGACATCGAGTTGACCACGAAGGAGTTCGAACTCCTGGCCTTCCTTGCCCAACATGCCGGGGAAACGTTCAGTCGAAGTGATCTGTTGCACGAGGTGTGGCACTCGTCGCCGACGTGGCAGAACCCGACAACCGTCACCGAGCACATTCACCGGCTGCGAGGCAGGATCGAGTTGGATCCGAGCCGGCCGCGGCTGATCTGCACGGTGCGTGGTTTGGGTTACTGCTTCGGCCCGCCGAATACGGCGCGCGTCGCCAGCTGACTACACCGCGCTCAGGCGACGCCGGCGGCGCACATGGAACGAGCTGGCGCTCGCCACCTCCACTCCGACAACTGCCACGGCGCCAACAGTTGTGACCGCACCGCGTCCGGACGACGGCGACAGTACGGGCACAGCCGGTCCGGCTCCGACTTCGGGGAACGTCAGCGAGGCCTGGGCGCTGCGTTCGACGAGGCCGCTGTGCAGAGTGATCGTCACGTGCCAAGGCCCGGAAGGCAGCGCCCTGTCGAGCGGGATCGTCAGCTGCTCGGTCGTGCCGATGGCAAGCGTGACGCCTAGTTCGACGGGGAACGGACCGGCCTCGAGACCGCCTGGCCCACCCGCGAGCTCGACGGTCCCGCTCATGTCGAGCGCTCTGCCGCCGGTGTTGTGAACGTTGGCGGCGATCGCGGGCACGCCCTCCGGTGAACGCACAGCCGTGAGCGAATCGATCGTGAAGTTGGCGGGCGGTGGGCTGCCGGAGCCGACGGAAACGTAGAGCCTGATCCCGACCCGGCTGATCTGGGTGAT
>JAENVT010000564.1 GCA_016650435.1 Ilumatobacteraceae bacterium | reverse complement strand
GCTCACAATGGCAAGATCAGAGTCGACACGGCTCCCGGTCGCGGCCTGGCGATCACGATCAGCCTGCCGCTCCGGCGCGTCGTTTGATCATCGACCGCTGACTCGGTGTCTGACTCGCTCGAGCCGCAGGGCGAGCACCGGGCAGGCGTTGACACAACGGCGAGCATGGTTGAACAGGTGTGCGTCGATCGGTGTCTCGTCGATGATCGGGTAGCCCCAATCATCGAGCTGGATCCGCTCCGGCAGCAACTCCGCGCAAACGCCGCGTCCATCGCAGGCGATCGGATCGACGTGCAGCGTGAACCTCAGCGCCATGGCGTCACCGACTGCGCCGGAATGGGCATCACCGGCGTACGCGTGGTTCCCGAGCAGGCCCCGCGGGACAGATGGTGGTCGACATCGTCGGCAAAGACGCGCAACGCGCTGCGGAGAAGCCGCACGGCGCCATCGGGGAAGCTGCATGCCCCGCGACCTTCGACCTGCCCGGCCCAACGATGCAGGAGGGTCACGTCATGCGCCGTCGAGCGCCCGCTGGCGAGGTCGGTCATGCCACGCGCGATCGCAGCGAGTCCGTGAACACACGGCCCGCATTGACCAGCCGTCTGGCCCGCCAACCAGGTGAGAATGCGGGCTGTCTCCCGGAGACCGCATGCCGAACCGGGTAGTACCACGATTGCGCCACAGCCGGCACCTGAACCGAGTGGTCGCAAGTGACCGTTGTCCAGCGTCGTCGACAGGGCGACATCTGCGCTCAGCCAGGTCCCGTAGTAGCCGCCGAGCAGGACGGCGGAGAACGAGTCATTCGACCCGGCGGTGCGCAATATCGTCGCGATCTGCTCGCCGACGGGTACCTCGAACACTCCACCCCTCGTTACGTCTCCGGACAACGTCACCAACATCGTTCCAGGTTCGTCGTTCGTTCCCTGGTCCCGAAACCAGTGTGGACCCCACCGGATGATCTGGGCGATGTGGGCCGATGTCTCGACGTTGATGATCAGCGTCGGCCGGCCATCGACACCCTTCTCGAAGGGCCGCGGTGGTGTGAGGGTGGGTTTCGCCTCGCCGCGGTTGAGAAAGTGCACCAGCGCGGTTTCCTCGCCGGCGACGTACTTGGCGGGAATGGGTTCGACGTGAATCGGGATCGTCGGTTCTCCGGTGCCGAAGCGCTCGGCGACCGCGCTGTCGAGGGCGCGGACCGACGATTCTTTGTTTCGGTCGATGCAGATGATGACTTCGTCCGCGCCGATCGCCGCCGCAGAAACGAGCGCTCCGTCGAGCACCAGGTGCGGTACGTACCTCAGCAACATCTCGTCCTTGCGGCTGGCCGGTTCACCCTCGCTGCCGTTGATCACGACGATGGGTCGCGTCCGGCCGACGCTCACCGTTCGCATCTTGCGACCAGTTGGAAAGGCTCCTCCACCACGCCCGCGTAAGCCGGCGCTCTCGACCGCCGATATGTACGACTCGACTGGTCGGTTGCCCGGCAGCGGCGGAATCGGGTACAGCGCGCGATGACGAGCCAGTTTGACCCAACGCTGCTTGCTGACGCCGGCAAGCAATCGGGGAAGGCTCGGTGCGGACGTTGGCGGGTGTGACGAGGTCACGGCGGAATCGATCACGGGCCTGTCGTCCCACCGGACACGAGGACGTGGTGGGTTCGTTGCCAACCCGGCTGGAGCGGCCCGCGCATCAACCACGCACCTATCAGCAGCGGTACGACGATCACGAGCGCGATCGCCGTGTTCCGCGCCTCCCGCGTCGCCGGCGGCTTGGCGACCAGCCGCCAGGTCACAGCGGCAAGGACAGTGAAGGCGCAAGCACCACACACCCACCACATCCACGGATAGCGAGTGTCGCTGCCAGTTCCCAACCCGTGAACAAAGGCGATCGGCCAGATCGCATATGTCGTGAGGTGGACGTATCGCCATGTCTGGTACCCGATTCGAGCCCGAACGAGGCTCGTCAGGATGACCGCCAGAAGAAGGTCGAGCGCGACCGCGCCGAGCCCGAGCCAGATCGGCCTATAGACACCGCGAAACGGCACGATGGCATCGATCCACCTGATCGTGACGAAGCCGTCGACCACCGCGGTCGTGATGTGAATCGACAAGAAGATCAACACCAGCAGTGACACGTTGCGGTGGAGGAGCTGCACGACGATTCTGGGCATCCGCTCGGTCGCTGTGCTGAGCAGGGTGGGAATTCCCATCAGGAACGACATCGTCAAGAGCACAAGCGAGACCGCCCCGGTCGCACGTGTCGAATACCAAAGAGCGGTGCCGCCCGCAGCGAGGATCACGTGGATACCCCGACTGGCCAGTGTCCAAGGGTGACGACGGTGCCGTCGAGGCGAACCAGCCGCGCGGGCACGCTGAGCGAAGCGAGCCAATCTTCGGCGCGAGCGCCTCGGATGATCGCCGCAGTCGTTGCTATGTTCGCTTGAACGCATGACGAAGCGGCGACACTCACCGTGCGCCAGTACGTGTTGACAGAACGGCCAGTTGCCGGATCGACGAGGTGATGCATTGCTTCATGTCCGCGCTGCCACCGGCGAACGGTGGTCGACGAGGTTGCGATGGC
>JAENVT010000563.1 GCA_016650435.1 Ilumatobacteraceae bacterium | reverse complement strand
CGATGTGAAGGGCGTGCTGTGCACATGCCGCCGCGTTCACGATCGGTCAGACGTTGCCGTGGTCATCGAGATGCTCGGGTCCGGAACCGACGTACAACGCGTTGTGCCGATCATCGCCCGCCTCGCCGATCGCTCGATGGGCGGAGCTGAGGTGCGTACGGCATTCGCATGGAAGCAAGACGAACGGACCATCATCGTCAGCGCTGCAGGAGCGCCGCAGCTCGATCCGAGGCTTGCCGATGTGGCCCAGGTCGTCTGGTCGAACGAACTCACCGCCCCGCTGGTCGTGACCGACCTCGAAGACCCATTGTTGAACGGCGCCGGCGGAGTCGCCGCAGCACTGGGGTACCGCGGCGCATTCATCGTCCCGATCGAAGCACCGGGCGGACCGGAGATACTTGGCGCAATGGTCGCTTGGAGCGCCTCCACCGTCGACTTTCAAGCACCCAAGCAATCACCGTTGCATGTCGCTCTCCGGCTGGCTGCCCTGGCGATCGCCGACCACCGCACCAAGCGCACGCTGAGGTGGGCAGCTGCCCACGACCCGCTGACTGGATTGGCCAACCGTGCCGAGTTCGCTCGCCGCTTGGACGAGTGCGCCGACGGTGAGCTCGTCCTGCTCTACATCGACCTCGACGATTTCAAGCCGATCAACGACGCCTACGGCCACCCAGTTGGTGACATGGTGTTGAAGGAAGTCGGCCGCCGGATCGCCGAGGTCATCGGACCCGACGACACGGTCGGTCGCCTCGGTGGCGACGAGTTCGCCGTCGTTTGCGCCGGAATGCGTGACCCGGTTCAAGGCCGCGCCGTGGGCGATCGCATCGTCAAGGCCATCCGGCTGCCGCTCGTTGCGAATGGGCTGCGACTGACGGTCGGTGCCTCAGTGGGCGTCGCCGTCGGGGCGCAACCACTGATCCCGGCGATGCTTGCCCGACGAGCCGACGAAGCCTTGTATAACGCCAAGAACGCGGGCAAGAACACCGTGTGGCTTGCTAGCTGACTGAAGCTACTGAGTTCGAGCTGTACCGGTGTCGGGCGACTCCCCGGTCTCGATGAGAGCCTCGGCAACCTCGCGTAGCTTGATGTTCACGTGTTGGGATGCTCTGCGGAGCACATCGAACGCTTGGTCGCCGGTGATTCGTTCGCGCTCCATCAGGATGCCCTGAGCCTGCCCGATGAGCTCCCGGGTGCGGAGAGCCTCAACAAGGTTGTCTGACCGTTTTCCTTCCGACGCACGTTCCTCAGCAGAGTCGAGTGCCAGGCCGGCCAGGGTTGCGAAGAGCAATCCTTGGGCGCGGGCGGTGGCGCCGAAGGCCGCAGGGAGCCGAGCGTAGAGATTGAGTGCGGCGGGCCGGTCGGCCGACAATGAATATGCAAGGACGGTGCGTATGCCAGCCGCGACTGCCGATGGCGCGAACGTCGGCCATCGTTCATCGTCGATGAGATCGGCGGCGTACACCGTGGAGTTGCTACGTGATGCATCGAGGCAGGGTCCTTCGCCGGCGTCGACCTGAAGCCGGTCGACAACCTCGACAAGCGCGCTGCTGGCGGCGGCCGTGACGACTTTCCCATGGTCGTCGAGAAAGATTCCCGCAGCCTCGCAACCGTCCACCGCTAGCTCAGCGAGGTCGACGATTCTTTGCAATGTGCCGTGCACCGTTCCTGCCGCAAAGAGAGCGACCGCAACCTGAGACACATTGCGCTCTAGGTCAAGGAACTGATCGGGCTCCGGCACGCGCCTATTTCATCATGAATCACGCGGACACGCGTCGTTCGGACCCGTGAGCTGCTAGATTGCAAACAGCTTTCGACAGCGAGGGTTTTACTCAGGCGTCCCGGTTTGCGGATGTCTGGCGTTGAAATGGGGCCTCGTGAAAGCTTTGGTGCCGTCGGCGACTTGGTCGAACGCATAGTGGTTATGAACGCGCCTCAGTCCGTTCAGTTCGAAATTGTTGTCGACTTCCGCGCCGATGAAACGATCATTGGCGTACGCGGAGACGTCGACCTGCTCACTGCGCCGACTCTTCACGCGGCGATGGACGCACTCGTCGACCAAAGCCACGCCGGCATCGTTCTGGAACTAGCCGGGCTGACGTTCATGGACGCGTCCGGACTACGAGTCATCGCCGGCATCTCCGCTCGTCTGGCGACATCGAGCCGCGTGCTCATCGTCAGGTCCGCGCCGACGATGTTCAGGCGACTCCTCGAGCTCACACGAGTCAGTGAACTCGTCCGACTCGAAGCGTTTGAAGCAATCGTCGCCGCACTCGGTGCCGAGCAACGCGCGGGCGATCATTCTCGGGGCGTTGAAACCGGACCGGTCGATCTATCCCCCGACCTGCTTCGAACTGTTTCCAAGGCCACAAACGAGGCGATCGACGCCGCACTCCGACGTGTCGTCACCCTGGTCGAAGCGACGATGGAGGGCGCCGATGGCGTGAGCGTCACCCTTGAGCGTGGCGGCCGACTGTCAACTGTCGCGTCGAGCAACGACACGGTAATGAAAATGGACGACCACCAGTACGAGACGGGCGAGGGGCCGTGTCTTTCGGCCGCGGCCGAGGGTCATTGGTTCCACATCGAGTCGCTAGCCGACGAAACCCGCTGGCCGGTCTTTGTCCCGCTAGCCCTGGACGAGGGCATCGCCAGCATCCTCTCGACGCCGCTGATGACCGCTGAGCGACCGCTTGGTGCGTTGAACATCTACTCGAACACCAAGCGAGCATTCGCGGGCCACCAGCAAGAAGTCGCCGCACTCTTTGCCTCGCAGGCCTCGGCGATTTTGGCCGACGCCGGGGTCTCCGCCGAGCAAATGGGCCAGCCTCTTGCCGATGCATTGCTGGCTCGCCAGGTCATTGCCCGAGCCCAAGGGGTGCTGATGGCACGGGCAAACATCAGCCCCGACCACGCCGCCGCTGCGATCCACCGATCGGCTCGGGAAGCGGGCGTCACGGTTGCCCACCACGCCGCGACGATCGTCGCATCAGCGCACGATGGCAGTCCGGCCGACGCGTGATCGTGTTCTATGCCTGACCAACTCGACGTCCTCGAGCAAGCACGCCGCGAAGTCGGCCTGTCCATACCCGAACTCTGGATGCGCTACTTCGCGCTCGGCGGCATGAGCACCGCATTGGAGCTTGAAGCAATCCTGTACAAGGCACTCGTCGCCGAAGTCCACGATCGCGACGTGGTGACCGTCGCGATCAACGAACGATTCGCCGAGATGGGTGGCGACCACCCGATGCCCTACTCCGACGACGACCCGACGGACGAATAGGTCTCCTCGGCACCCACGGGTACAAGGTCGCCGCGAGTCGGGACCGTCTCGTCGAGCGAACGTTTGATTCGCCACGACTTTGCGAACCGGTGCACCCCGTCGTCGATAGCGATCGCGATCAACAGCAGCACGATCGCGACAATTCCGTCGAGCCACCAGTGATTCCCGGTGGCCGACACGACGAGCATTGTCAGCACGAGGTGCAACATGAACAGCCAGCGCCATCGGCTGGTGCTCACTGCGACGATCCCGAACGACACCAACGCTGCCCAGCCGACATGTATCGACGGCATCGCCGCGAACTGATCCGAGACCCCAGTGCCAACCGGTCCGTAGACCGACAGGCCGTAGCGCGTTGCCAAGTCGATGTAGCCGAGATCGGGCAGGAAGCGCGGTGGAGCGACTCGCACGAACCGAATGACCACGCAGAAAGCAGTGAGGATCGCAAGTGCGTTGCGCCACCGCGAATATTCGTTGCGGTGGCGGACGAACAGCCACACAAGAAAGGCGATCAATGCTGGTACATGAGCGACCGCGTAGTAGGCGTTCACGCTGCGCGCCAGCCAACCGTGCTGCAACACCAAGTGCTGCAGCGACAACTCGGTTGGCATGTGGAGGGTGTGTTGCAGTCGGTCGATCTGGCGGGCGCGGTTGATCGCGCCTGCCGGTTGGGCCAGCGGCAACACTCGCGCCAGGCGCCACACCGAGTACAGCGAAGCCATCAACGTCAGCTCCTGTGCAGCCGACATTCCTACCGCTCGAAGGCGCGTCGGTCGCGATCGCCGCAAGATGACGGTCACCAGCCCACAAAGCACCGCCACCACCGCAGCCTGGTCCCACGTCGGCCAATCCATGTCTCACAAGCCTGCCGGG
>JAENVT010000562.1 GCA_016650435.1 Ilumatobacteraceae bacterium | reverse complement strand
GTCGGTGTTGTCGGGCTCCTTGCCGCTGACCAATATCGCAACCGTCAGTCCGTCTGGCCGGTTGACGACTACCGCATGGGTCGACTCGATGGTGCCGGTGTGGCCCCACGAGCCGTCGCCGAACAACATCAGCCCGAGGCCATAGCTCCAACCATTTGCCGGCGGCGGCGTCTCGACGGGCACGGTGACACTGACTCGCATCTTGTCGACCGTCAGTTCATCGAGCAGATGTGGACCAGGCGACTCGGGGCGGAGCGCGTCGGCCAGCTTGGCAACGTCGAGCGGTGTGGCCACCCAACCTCCGGCGGGCCCGAGCGTCTCCATGTAGTTGCGCCCCGGCGACGACGCATGCATCGCATCGCCGCTCAGCGTGTCGAAGGTTGGCGCGAGATGTGCGTTGATACCGATCGGCTTCAAGACTCGTTCGCGGATCGCATTGTCGAACGATTGACCGGTGACCGACTCGATCAGCAGGCCGAGCAAACAGAAGTTGGTGTTGCTGTATTTGAAGGCCGTTCCCGGATCGGACAGCAGTGTTTGGCCGAGCGCGTTGTCGGCGGCCTGCTTCCAGGTATCGACGCCGTGGCCGAAGAAGATTCCGTGCGCCGCACCGAAGCCAGACGTGTGTGACATCAACTCCCGAACCGTCACAGTTGCAACGCGTGGATCCGCGAACGGCCCGTCGAGGCCGAGTTGGCCGGCGAACGGCTCGTCGAGTTGGATCGAGCCCTCGTTGACCAATTGCATGATCGCGACCGCGGTCAGCATCTTGGAGACACTGGCGAGTCTGAACCGGGTCCTGGTGGTGGCAGCCTTCGACTCGAAGGGGGTTTCCATGCCGAGCGCCATTGTGTGCAGCACAGTGCCGTGTCGCAACACGGCCGCACCCACCGAGATGTCGCCGATATCAACGGTGGAAGCAGCGATCACGGTGTCGAATGCGGCTCCATTGAACGTGCCATGTGATTGCGGAAAGGTCGTCGTTGTCGATGGCGGCGTTGTGGTGGTTGTCGTGGTTGACGACTCGGTCGTCGTTGTGTCTGCAATCGTCGTCGTGGTCGACATGGGCGTTGTCGACGTCGTTGCTTCGCTCGAGGTCGTCGGGCGGACAGCAGACTCTTCCGGTGTCGATACCGACTTGGCAGCTGTTTGGTCGGATGAACCGGAAGTCGACACGAGCGCGACCATGGCAACGCCAATACCACCGATCACCCAGACGCGCCTCGCCATGCCTCCATTCTCGCCGGTTGGCTGTCTGGATCGGCGGCACCTCGCAGACTGTTGACGATGTGCCCTGGCCAGTAAGGTCGTCGCTCATGGCCGCACGACCGACTATCACCGTTCCTGACACCGAACCACCCGCCGACCTCGTCATCGAGGACGAAACCGTGGGCGACGGCGACGAGGCGGTAGTCGGCAAGCGCGTCTACGTGCACTACGCCGGCGTGGCGTGGAGCAACGGCCAGGAGTTCGATGCCAGCTGGAACCGTGGCGACGTGTTCGATTTTCGCCTCGGCGCTCGTGAGGTGATCGAAGGTTGGGACAAGGGCGTGGCCGGCATGCGCGTCGGCGGCCGCAGAAGGTTGACCATCCCACCGCACCTCGGCTACGGCAGCAGGGGAGCGGGCGGCGCAATCAAAGGCGGCGAGACCCTTGTCTTCGTCGTCGATCTTGTCAACGTCCGGTGACCACTACGCGCCGTGGCGGCCCTCGCCGGCGGCGAACCGGGCGGCGCCCTCGCGCGTTTCTCCCGACCGAATCGTTGCGAGCCCGAGTTCGGTTTCGTTGGCCATCGCTTCGTCGAAGGTAAGTCCCCATTGGTCGAAGCTGCTGCGACGGTCGGAGCGCAGGCAACGCTGGGGGAGTGCGGCGATCTCGGTCGCCAGTGCAACGGCTGCATCGAGCGCGGCCCCATGGGCGACCACACGATTGGCGAGTCCCATGCGCACCGCCTCCTCACCCGAGACACCACGGCCAGTCAAGATCATGTCGAGCGCATGGCTGTGTCCGATGAGGCGGGGGAGTCGTATCGTGCCACCGTCGACCAGCGGCACTCCCCATCGCCGGCAGTAGACACCAAACACCGCATCAGTTGCCGCGACGCGCAAGTCGCACCACAGTGCAAGTTCCAAGCCACCGGCGACCGCGTAGCCCTCGACAGCGGCGATCACCGGCTTGTCGAGCAACATCCGCGTCGGACCGAGCGGACCATCGAGCGACATGTCGATCTCCACCCGGTTGCCGTTGCCAGAGCCAATCTGCTTCAGGTCGGC
>JAENVT010000561.1 GCA_016650435.1 Ilumatobacteraceae bacterium | reverse complement strand
GCAGTGACCTTGTCGGCGTACATCACGACCTGACCGTCGACGTTGCGAGCAGCGCGACCGGTCATCTGGATCAACGACGTCTCGCTGCGCAAGAAGCCCTCTTTGTCGGCGTCGAGAATGCACACCAACGACACCTCGGGAAGGTCGAGGCCCTCGCGTAGGAGGTTGATCCCGACCAGCACGTCGAAGTCGCCGAGGCGCAGGCCGCGCAGGATCTCGATGCGTTGGATGGTGTCGATGTTGCTGTGCAAGTAGCGCACACGCAGGCCCTGCTCGAGGAGGTACTCGGTGAGGTCTTCCGCCATCTTCTTGGTCAACGTGGTGACCAGGATTCGATCGCCCTTCACCACTCGATCGTTGACCATCTCGATGAGATCGTCGATCTGACCCTTGGTCGGTCTGACGATGACTTCGGGATCGACCAACCCGGTGGGGCGAACGATCTGCTCGACCACCTGTTGGCTGTGTTGGACCTCGTACGGCGACGGCGTGGCCGACATGAAGACGCATTGGTTGATGCGGCCCAACACCTCTTCGAACTGCAGCGGCCGATTGTCGCGCGCGCTGGGCAGGCGGAACCCGTGCTCGACGAGGATGTCTTTGCGCGATCGGTCACCCATGAACTGGCCGTGCAACTGCGGAACGGCAACGTGACTCTCGTCGATGACCAGCAGGAAGTCTTTCGGAAAGTAGTCGAGCAGTGTGAACGGCGGTTCGCCCGGGCTGCGGCCGTCGATGTGCATCGAGTAGTTCTCGATGCCATTGCAGTAGCCGACCTCTTGAATCATCTCCAGGTCGTACTGGGTTCGCATACGCAGGCGTTGCGCCTCGAGCAGCTTGCCTTCTTTCTCGAACCAGGCAAGACGCTCCTGCAACTCGGCCTCGATGCCAATCACTGCTTTGCGCATGCGCTCGTCGCCGGCGACGTAGTGGGTGGCCGGGAAGACCTGTGTTCGCGGCAGATCGCTGAGCGTCTCGCCGGTGAGCGGGTCGATCATTGTCAGCCGATCGACCGTGTCGCCGAACATCTCGATGCGCAGCACGGTTTCTTCGTACGACGGGTGCACCTCGATGGTGTCGCCACGCACGCGGAACTTGCCGCGGCCGAGGGTCATGTCGTTGCGATCGAACTGCAGGTCGACCAGGCGGCGCAGGATGCTGCGCATGTCGTAGTCGACGCCGACGCTGAGGTCGAGCAGTTGTCCCTTGTACTCCTCGGGGTTGCCCATGCCGTAGATGCAACTGACCGAGGCGACGACGATCGTGTCGCGACGCGTCAGCAGACCTGCAGTGGCGGAGTGACGCAGCCGGTCGATCTCGTCGTTGATCGACGAGTCCTTCTCGATGTAGGTGTCGCTGGAAGCGATGTACGCCTCGGGCTGGTAGTAGTCGTAGTAGCTGACGAAGTACTCGACGCGATTCTCGGGGAAGAACTCGCGCATCTCCTGGGTCAGCTGCGCAGCAAGCGACTTGTTGGGAGCCAGGATCAGCGTCGGTCGCTGGGTCTCTTGGATGGTCCAGGCGATCGTCGCGCTCTTGCCCGAGCCGGTGATGCCGAGCAGTGTCTGAAAGCGATCACCGCGGTTCACGCCCTCTGCCAACTTGGCAATGGCCTGCGGCTGATCACCCGCTGGTTGGAAGTCGGAGATGACCTTGAAGTCGGGCACGACTGTCAGTCTAGAGTCACGAACACTCGTTCGCTATTGCCCTGATTCTCAATTTCGGTGATCTTTGCCAGTACGCGGCGAGCCCGCAGCGGAGCGGCGTCGATGCTCAACATCACGGGTCGCAGCGAGTCGGGTCCACCTGCCAAGTCATAGGCCCGCTGCTGTGCTTCGAGGATCGGCCGGTCCTGCTCGTCGAAGGCATATCGACGCAGCGCCGACAGCTGCTCGGAGATCTCGGCGTCATCCGAACCGGCTGACTCGCCGATCCGCACGGCGGCGACGTGGTACATCGACTTGCCCTTCGACGAAGGCGTCACGAGGTGCGTGCCGATGACGGTGATTCCCTCATCATGTTCCGCTCCTGGAGGGCAGACACCGGCTTCATGACGGAGGCAACTCGGTGCATCCCATCGCATCACCGACCACGTATCGACGTCCGCACCGTCGTTGCGGAACATCAGGTCGAACAGTTTCGCGGGAGCGACATCGGACCGGGTACGAGTGACCGTCACCGACGTCTCGGTGCTGTCGATTTCGATCGCGCACTCCAACGTCGAGGGATCGCCGAGAACGCCGCGGTGCAGGAACGAGGCATGGCTCAGGTCGAGCAGGTTGTCGATGACCAGCTGGTAGTCGACGTCCATCGCCATCGAGTCACGCTTGGAAAGCACGCCGTGCGCCCCGGGATCGAGGTACGAGAAGTCGGGAATCAGATTCGGATTGGCCTCGTCGGCGCCCATCCAGATCCACAGCATCGTGTGCCGCTCCACAACCGGATACGAACGAACGGCAAGTGTGGCCGGGATGCGGCCGGATCCGTGAGGGTTCAGAACGCAGGCGCCGTCGGTGCCGAAGCGCAGGCCGTGATACGGGCATTCGACCGATGCAGCCCCGTCGCACAGTTGGCCCATGCTCAGTGGAATGAATCGATGGGCGCACCGATCCTCCAACGCCACAGCCTCGCCGTGCGGCCCGCGGAAGAACACAATCGGCTGCTCGCATATCGTGCGGCTCTCCAGCGCTCCCTCGGCGAGGTCCTCGGCCCACAGCGCTGCATACCAGAGATTGGTGGCGTACCTCATGGAACCGAGTATGCCGAGAACGGCGCAGGTCAGCCAGTATGACGTTCGGTCAGAGCGAACGATTGCGCGTGCGGTAGCGTGACGGCCATGACTAGTACGTCGGCGGCCACCACGAAGCCAACCCTTCGTTCCGTGACGATCGCCCTCGACATCCTCGACGCGTTCTTTGGTGATACCGAGATCGGGCTCAGTGAGCTGGCCAGACGGGTCGGCGTGACGAAGAGCACGATGCATCGCACGTGCGGAGTGCTGGTGGATCGCGGTGCGTTGGAGAGAACGCTGAGTGGTAAGTATCGGCTCGGCGTCCACCTCCTCGAGTATGGACAGCTCGTCACCACGCGTTCGGCTCTGCGCACACAGGCCTTTCCGTTGCTCGTAGAACTTCGCAACGCGATCGGCGAAACTGTGCAACTCGGCGTCCCCTCCGGCGGCGACGTGCTCTACTTCGAACGCGTCGAGGGCCTCGGCGCGTTGCGTTTCAGCATTGAGGCCGTTCGGCGATCCCCTGTCCATCGTTCCAGCGCAGGGAAAGCGATCGCCGCGTTTCGTCCCGAGGTCGCGGCAGCGCGGATCAAACTCGGAATGACACCCTTTACGGGCCACACGATCGTCATCCCGCAGATGTTTGTCGAAGAGCTCGCCAGAATTCGAGAGCGCGGCTATGCGATCAGTGTCGACGAAAGTGAGATCGGCTTGTCGTCGATCGGGGTGCCCATTCGCGCCTATCCGGATGGCGAGGTGATCGCCGCGATCTCGACTGCCGGGCCGACGGGACGACTGCTCGGCGATCACGAATCTCATCACGTGCGGTTGATGCTCAACGCCGGCAGACAGCTGACGAACGCGCTGGCCGCAGGGGCGTACGCACTGCCCCGCCAACGACGCACTGCCAGGTAGCCGCGCCTACGCTCGGCGGCATGCGCGCGTCAGTCCTGGTTGACGATTCCGATCAACTCGTCATCGCCGATGTGGAGCACGACGAACCGATCGGTCGCGAGGTCCTGATGCGATCTGTTGCCGCCGGGTTGTGTCACAGCGACTACCACTATCTCGACGGCACGCTCCATCGACCGCGTCCGGTGATCCTCGGCCACGAGGGGGCTGGCGTCGTCGAGGCGATCGGTCCCGACGTACGAGACATCCAAGTCGGCGATCACGTCGTGACGTGCCTGGTGATGGGATGCGGCGAATGCGTGCGTTGCGTCGCCGGCGAGCCGACTGCCTGTCTGAACCCCGGTGTGACCAAGCGCGGCAGGGGCGAGCGGCCGAGGCTCACCCTCGATGGCGTCAGCGTCGGGCAGATGGCCAACGTCGGGTCGCTGGCCGATCAGATCCTGCTCGACGAACGCGCCGTCACGCCGATCACCAAAGACATTCCTTTGGAGCTGGCCTGCATCCTCGGCTGCGCCGTGGTGACCGGACTCGGCGCCGCGCTCAACACCGCTGATGTGCAATCCGGTGAATCGGTTGCCGTGATCGGCTGTGGAGGTGTTGGCCTCAACATCATCCAGGGTGCGCGCCTTGCCGGCGCGGCCACGATCATCGCGATCGACGCCAACCCCGCCAAGTTGGCCAGGGCCCAACAGCTCGGAGCGACGCATATCGTCGACGCGTCGGCGGTCGACATCATCGCCTCCGTTCTGGACATCACAGGGCCCGGTGCCGACCACGTCTTCGAAGTCGTGGGCAGGCAGGCGTTGGTTCGCCAGGCGTTCGAGATGGCTGCCCCCGGGCGCGCTGCATACCTCGTCGGGATCCAATCCGACGATGCAGAACTGACGTTGCCCGTCACCGGGTTCCGGCGAGGCAAGAGAATGGTCGGCGTGTTCATGGGCAATACCAACCCACGCGACGACATTCCCCGATATGCCGAGCTGTGGCGTTCAGGCCAACTCGACCTCAGCGGGATGATCTCGCACACGCTGCCCCTCGAAGATGTGAACCGCGGATTCGCCATGATGATGTCCGGCGAATCTGCCCGCACCGTCATCAAGTTCTAGCCGTATCAACTGAAAGGTGGTCCCATGCCGCACCCCGATGTCGTCGCGATGAACACGCTGTCGATGTGGGCAGCCCAAAGAATTGCCGACGCCGCGATTGCAGCCGCGAGCTCCGGAGATGTAGCCGCGTGCATCGCGGTCTGCGATCCGTCGGGTGCCGCGATCATCACCGTACGAATGGATGGCGCTCCTCGCCTGTCGGCAGAGGTGGCGCTCAACAAGGCCTACAGCGTCGCTGCCTTCAACGGCATGCCGACGGACAAGTGGTGGCCGTTGCTCGCCGACGATCCGGCACTGGTCCACGGCTTCACCCACACCGATCGGCTGGTCGTGTTCGCCGGCGGCGTGCCGGTTCTCGTCGACGGCGAGGTCGTCGGCGCTGTCGGCGTCTCGGGTGGCTCGGCCGAGCAGGACCGACAGATCGCCCAGGCCGGTGCCGACGCAGTTGGCACCTCGTAACGACTGGTCGGGCGCGATTCAGGAACTGACCGTTCCAGTTGCGCGCCCGGTGAGCATGCCTGGGCGCGATTCAGGAACTGACCGTTCCAGTTGCGCGCCCGGTCACTCGCGTCAGATGCGGTCGAGGACGATGTCGAATGTCGTCGCCAGCTCGCCGGTGTCGTCAGGCTTGAATTCCCGGATCAGGCTGCGCTGCACACCGAACACGGCATCGCCATCCAGGAAGTCGCTCTCGACATCGAACACGTGGGTGATGAGGTCTTTGTAGTCGGAATGCCGGGCCCAGACGTGCAGGTGCCCAGGGCGCCACCAGTTGCGGCCGTTCTTCTTCAACAGGTCGCCGGCGGGCCCGTCGCTGGGGATCGGATATGGCACAGGGCGAATGCTGCGGATCTCGAACGATCCGTCGGGCTGCGAGTGATAGATGCCGCGAAGGTTGAACTCGCTTTGAATGCCGGGCTGCTGCACGGCGTAGAACATGTTGCTGGCGTTCTGCCAACAGTCCAGCACCACACCCTCGACCGGCTTGCCGTCGACATCGGTGATCGTGCCGCGCACCACGACGCGGTCACCGTCGTCGGGGTCGTCGAGCATCGACTCGCCATTGGCTCGATCCGGAGCGCCGGCGGCATGGAACGGACCGAGCACCGTGTTGTCGGTGAGGCTCGACGCACTGGCGTCGTAGGCCATCATCTCGACCAGCGTCGACACGCCGGTGGTGTCGCTCAACAGGATGAACTCCTGGCGAACGTCGTCACTGATCTTGCCGCATTGGGTGAGGAACATGATGCCCGCAAACCACTCCTCGCGGGTCAAGTTGACTTCGCGGGCAAAGGCGTGCAGATGGCGAATCGCCGCAGTCGTCACTTCCTTCAGCCGAGGATTCGGCGAGTTGTCGTAACGCGACAAGACCTCAGCCAACAGTTCATCGAGTGCGCCTTCTTTGGCCATCGTGTTCCCCCAGGGATGTTGACAAAACGTGCGATGCGTTGCTATCACACGATTCCCGATAGCGGCTAGATCGACGTTCCTCGCAGCAGAACACTGCGCTTTCCTTCGTTCCCGAACTACCGTAGTGTCCGACGTTCTACGCAGGAGGTTGCATTCATGGCAGAGCATGGCAACGGCCCGGTCCGACCGTCCAGCGGCGCGTACATCCAGCACCTGGTGCTGCGAGTCCGCGATCTCGAGGCCTCTCACGACTTCTACACCCGCGTTCTCGGCTTCGAGCAGTGTGCCGAACTAGAGCGCGACAAGTTCCCCGACTACAAGATGCGCTTTTATCGCGGCAGCGCCGAGCGACATCACGACCTCGCGCTGGCCGAGCTTCAGGATCCGTCGACGGCACCACCGAAGGAAACGCCATGGCAGATGTTCGGCTCGACCCCCGGTGTCGACCACATCGCCGTGTGTTACCCGAGTCGCGAATCGTGGCTCGACCAGATTGCCTACATGAAGTCACAAGGTGTGGAGTTCCGTGTTCGCGGTAACCACGGCATGACCCACAGTGCGTACGTCGAGGATCCCGATGGCAACGGGATCGAGGTTCTCTACAACCTCCCCGATGAGGTGTGGTCAGGCGATGTCAATGCCGCGCTGAACCACTTCGAGATCCTGCCGCTCGATGGTCCCGAGTCGCTGGTCGACGACACCAACTACACGTCGTTCACCGCAGCCAACAACTAACCCAGCATTCGCTCGACCAGCGCGTAGGCCGACTCCCGGTTGGAGTACATCATGGTGTGGTGCGTTCGGCTGGTCTTGGCCGATCCGAGATAGTTGCGCTCGTACAACTCGTTGCGTGAGGCGAGCCCCGAACCGATGAAATCCCACGCCAGCCGGTAGATGCGGGCGCGTCGCTCGGCGTCGACGTCGTTGGCACCGTGGACGAACTCGTCGATCAGCGGACGCAGCCTGGCGTCGGCGAACATCGCCTTGCTGGGCGTCGCCAGCAGGTTGTGACTGCCGATCAACATCAGGATCTCACGAACTCGTGGATACCAGACCGCCAGCAGCGAACGCATCGGGTGCATCGGGCGTCCGTCGGGGAAGATCACTCCGTCGCCGCGGTCGTAGGCGTGCTCCTCCGAAAGGAGAATCGAACTCCGGGTCACCTCGACATAACTCGACAACTCTCCGAGCATCTCCACTGTCGCCGGCGAGTTGTCGTTGACCGCTTCGGCCATCCGCAAGGCGAGCCCGTAGGCGAATTCCAACTTGGTGAGCGCCCGGATAGTGGTCTGCTGCATGATGTTGGCCCACCACGCGGTCGGCCCCATCACCGAGTTGTACACGTCGATCTTGCCGTTGATGAACACTCGCTCGCGAGGAACTTCGACATCGTCGAAGATCGCGAACGCGTCCTGCTCGTCGAGACGCGACGACAGCGGATGGTCGAAGGAGTTCGAGCCGACTGTCGCCGCGCTATCGCGGCACAGGAAGATCAGGCCAGGGGTGTCCATCGGCACCGCGAAGCTCAGCGCGTATTCGTCGGTCGCGTCTCCCGGCAACGGAAGGCCGGGGTACACGGTCATCTCATCGGCAAACGGCGCCAGCGTCGCCAGGATGCGGGCCCCGCGAACGACGATGCCCGTCGAGGTCTCGCCGACCTTGTGCAATGGAACCGGGTTGCCGGCGAAGGACTGGTCCTTCACACGATCGATCGTCGGGTGAACGATCGTGTGCGTCAGCGACAGGTCCTCGCGGGCGATCATCTTCTGATATGCGATCAGATTGTCGTGGCCCTCGACGTTCTTGCCCTCCGGGCCGAGCCACGCCCCGCGTTCGCCGGCGAAACCCGCAAACGTGACATTCATGTAGTCGGGTGTGCGGCCCATGATGCCAACGGTCAGTTCGGCGATTCGACGCAGCCCGCGGTGCCGCCGTTTCAGATCGTCGATCGAGCGCGGGATCATGTGGCTGACATTGATGGCCTCGCCTGTCTCCGGGTCGGGCATCAGACAGTCGCCGGGGAACTCGTGTTGACAGTCGAACACCGCTGCGAGGCTGTGCGCGGCACCCTCGAGCTGAGGGTGGGTGGTGACGTCGTCGACACGCTCGTCGCCCAGCCACACCTCGCGATCGCGGGCCCGCAGACCCTTCAGGAACTCTTCTCCGGTTCGAGCTGGCATGTGGATCCCCCTGGACGATCGAGTCGCACGGCGCTTCGCCGCACGCTAGACGGCGTCGCGGCGTACGATCGGGTCGATGGCCACATCTGCTCCTCCCGACATCGTTCGCTCTGCGTACGCAGAATTGATCGTCACAGACCTCGGCGCCAGCAAGCATTTCTGGGTCGATCGGCTCGGCTTCGTCATCAGTTCAGAAGACGATGACGCGGTCTATCTGCGCGGTCACGAAGAGTTCGTTCACCACAGTCTGATCCTGCGCAGGGGTGCCGAGCCGGCCTGTTCGCGATTCGCCTTTCGGGTGCGGACTCCAGACGATCTCGACGCCGCCGCGGTGTTCCACACTGATAGAGGTTGCGAGGTTCGACGGTATCCGGCCGGAGCGACCCGCGGAGTCGGGCCCACCGTACGCGTCGAGGATCCATTCGGATTCGTAGTCGAGTACTTCCACGAGATCGAGTGGATCGGTCATCATCACCAGCGCTACGACCTCCGCCACGGCGCCAGCATCAATCGGCTCGATCACATCAACCTCGTCACGGACAATGTGCAGGCGTTCTACGAGTGGTACACGTCGCTGGGCTTCGGTCTCTCCGAGACCATCGAGGACGACGACGGCACGCTCTACGCCACGTGGATGTTTCGCAAGCAGACGGTGCACGACGTTGCCTCGACCCAGGGTTCGTCGCCGCGGTTGCACCACCTCGCGTTTGCCTGCCCTGAGTCGCACCACATCCTCAACCTGGCCGACACCCTCGGCGCGACGAACGAGTTCCACCACATCGAACGCGGCCCCGGCAGGCATGGCGTCTCCAACGCGTTCTATCTGTACCTGCGCGACCCGGATGGCCACCGGGTCGAGATCTACACGACCGACTACTTCACCGGTGATCCCGGTCATCAGCCGCTGCGTTGGAGCGTGAACGACCAACGACGTCGCGATTTCTGGGCCAACCCCATCGTGCCGAGTTGGTACGAGGAAGCCAGCCGGGTGCTCGACCTCGACGGCAACGTTCAGCCAATCCGCGAGCGCAAGAGCGACGAGCAACGAATCACTGTGGGCGCCGACGGCCACGGCGTCACTCGATGATCAGCGCTGAGCTCGCACTGCAACTTGCGAAGCAGCACGAGTGGGCCCGCCGCGAGGTGAAGTCCATCGATCCGATCACGGTTGAACACCCCGAGCTGACCATCGACGATGCCTACGCAGTCCAGCAGGCGTGGGTCGAATTGCAGATCTCCGAAGGCGCCAAGCTCGTCGGCCGCAAGATCGGCCTGACGTCGCGCGCCATGCAGCAACAGATGAAGATCGACGAGCCGGATTTCGGGGCGCTGCTCGACTACATGATCATGCGCAGCGGTGTCGAGCTTCGTCACGCCGACTACGTCGACCCCAAGCTCGAGGTCGAGGTTGCCTTCATCATCGGCAAGCGTCTCAGTGGCGATTCCGTGACCATCGAGGAGATCCTGAATGCGACCGAATACATCCAGCCTGCCCTCGAACTGATCGACGCTCGCAGCTATCGCGTGCATCCCATCACCAAGCGCGCCCGAACGATTGTCGACACCATCGCTGACAACGCCGCGGATGCCGGCGTCATTCTCGGCGGCGAGAAAGTGAAACCGACCGACGTCGACATGCGTTGGATCGGGGCGATCTTCTCGTGCAACGGAGTGGTCGAAGAGACCGGTCTTGCTGCCGGCGTGCTGGGGCATCCGGCCAACGGAATCGCCTGGGTCGCCCGACGCATTGCTCCCTACGGGCTCGCCATCGAGCCCGGTCAGATCATCCTCGCCGGCTCCTTCACACGCGCATCGACAACACAACCCGGCGACCAATTCGTCGCCGACTACGGCCCACTAGGCACCGTGACCTGCAACTTCGTTTGAGGTTTGGCACAACCGGTGCCGCGGAGCCCCGGCACGACGCTGACGGAGACCGCGAAGGTGGCTTCGCCCAACAGATGGAGACACGATGAGCAAGGCCGCGAGGACCGACACGCAGTCGCCTGGGCTGCACGTTGCCGACCGCCATGATTTGATCCGCGTGCACGGCGCGCGCGTGAACAACCTCAAGGACATCAGCATCGAGATCCCGAAGCGCCGGCTGACCGTGTTCACCGGCGTCTCCGGCTCGGGCAAGAGCTCGTTGGTGTTCGGCACGATCGCCGCGGAGTCGCAGCGGCTGATCAACGAGACCTACAGCGCCTTCGTACAGGGCTTCATGCCGACGCTGGCCCGGCCCGAGGTCGACGTTCTGGACGGCCTGACGACGGCGATCATCGTCGACCAGGAGCGCATGGGTGCCAACACCCGCTCCACGGTCGGCACCGCCACCGACGCCAACGCGATGCTGCGCATCCTGTACAGCCGACTCGGCAAGCCGCATATCGGCTCGCCCCAGGCGTTCTCGTTCAATGTCGCCTCGATCTCGGGCGCGGGCGCGGTCACCATCGAGCGCGGTGGCACCACCACGAAGGAACGACGGAGCTTCAGCATCACCGGCGGCATGTGCTCGCGATGTGAGGGCATGGGATCCGTGACCGACTTCGACCTTTCCCAGCTGTATGACGACAGCAAGTCGCTCAACCAGGGTGCGCTCACCATCCCCGGCTACAGCATGGACGGCTGGTATGGCCGGATCTTCAGCGG
>JAENVT010000560.1 GCA_016650435.1 Ilumatobacteraceae bacterium | reverse complement strand
TACTGGATCGTCGGCCATCCAGTCGATTCCGATCATGGCCGAACAGGCCACCCACCTCACTGTGTTCCAGCGAACGCCCAACTTCAGCCTGCCGGCGAAGAACGCCGCGCTCGACCCCGATGAGTTCAAGGCGCTGAAGGCGCGCTACCCCGAGCACCGCCACGAGGCGCGAATCTCCGGGTTCGGAGTCCCCAATGAAGCACCGGAGAAGTCGGCTCTCGAGGTCAGCGAGGACGAGCGTCAAGAGACGTACCGTGCAGGGTTCGAGAAGGGGAGCCTTGTTGGGATGCTGCTCTCCTACAACGACCTCATCACCGACAAAGCGGCCAACGACACCGCAGCCGAGTACGTCCGCCAGCGGATCCGCGCCATCGTCGTCGACCCAGCGGTCGCCGAGACGCTCGCGCCAAAGGACCACCCGATCGGAACGAAGCGGCCGTGCCTCGATACGAACTACTACGCCACCTTCAACAGGCCGAACGTCGAGCTGATCGATCTCCGTGCGACACCGTTGGTCGAGGTCACCGAGCGAGGGGTCCGCACATCGGAGCGCGAGTTCGAGTTCGACAGCATCGTGTTCGCCACCGGGTTCGACGCCATGACCGGGTCGCTGTTGGCATTCGACATCAAGGGCAGAGACGGCACGTTCCTCAAGGACAAGTGGGCGGCCGGGCCGCGGACCTACCTTGGCTTGGCTACGGCCGGGTTCCCGAACCTGTGGATGATCACGGGTCCCGGCAGCCCGTCGGTTCTGAGCAACATGATGATCTCGATCGAGCAACACGTCGACTGGATCGCCGAGGCGATGGCTTACCTGCGCGACCACGATCAGCAGGCGATGGATCCGACAGTTACGGCCGAGGACGAATGGACCGAGCACGTGACCGAGGTCGGCAACACAACGCTGTATCCCTCGGCCAACTCGTGGTACATGGGGTCGAACGTGCCGGGCAAGCCCCGGGTGTTCATGGCGTACATCGGTGGCGTCGGGGCGTACCGCGAGCGTTGCGACGACATCGCCGACAAGGACTACGAGGGTTTCACACGATCCTAAGGCGACCGCACCGCGGGCCGATCGCTCTGCAAACGCAGCTCACGTTTGAGGACCTTTCCACTGGCGTTGCGAGGCAACTCGTCCATCCACACGTATTGCTCAGGAACCTTGTAGCGGGCAAGCTGGGTGCGACAATGGTCGGCTAGCTCCTCCGCTGATGGTGTGGAGTGCCCAGGTCGGGCGACCAGGCAGGCGCGCACGACCTCACCCCAATGCGGTTCCGGGATGCCCACGACGGCGACGTCGAGTATTGCGGCGTGCTCCGCGAGGACGGTCTCGATCTCGATCGGATACACGTTCTCGCCGCCGCGGATGATCATGTCCTTGCGACGCCCGGCGAGGTAGATATAGCCCTCCTCATCCATGAATGCCAAGTCGCCAGCCCGGAACCACCCGTCCTTCAACGAATCGGCGGTCGCTTCGGGATTTCGGAGGTAGCCGCTCATGACCGTGTCGCTGCGAGTCACGATCTCGCCCACTTCGCCCCGGGGGACGTCATTGAGGTCGGGGTCGCAGAGTCGGAGATCCACTCCGAATGCTGCTTTGCCGATCGACCCGAGCAAGTGTTCCTCGCCCGCTGCGGCCCGACGATGGTCATCAGCAGTCAGCACCGTCTGTAGTCCCGCTTCCGTGCCCGCACCGAACGCGTTGATGAAGTCGCATCCGAACACGTCCATCGCCTCGCGCAGCAATGCCGGTGGCATCGGCGCCGCGCCGTACAGGATCGTGCGCAGCCCGGGGTACGTCGCGCCGCGCGCACCAGGGAGGTTCACCACGGTGTTGATCATGGTCGGCACCATGAAGCACGCCGTCAGCTTGCCCTGCTGCATGCATGACAGCACCCTCTCCGCGTTGAACTGTTGATCGAGGACGCTGGTAAATCCGCGGGCGACACCCATGTAGATCATGGCCATCCCGGCGATGTGGAAGAGCGGAGCGGCGGAGTATCGACACTCGTCGGTCCCAACGGCGTAGTCCGTCATTGCGTTGAGAACCATGTTCTTCATCATCCGCTGAGACTGCATGACGCCCTTCGGAAGACCAGTTGTCCCACTCGTGAAGGCGAGGCCGAGAACATCATCGTCGTTGACATCGATGTCCGGCTCTATGTCATCGCCGCCGGCGAGGAGGTCCTCGTAGTCGCGCTCGAAGCACACGACCCGAAGGGAACGCCCGTCCGGATCTCGAATTCGTGATGCGAGGTCTGCGTATCGTCGGCTGACGAACAGCCAACGCGCTCCGGCGGTGGCAGCCAACGTCTGCACCTCGCGCTCAGCCAATCGATAGTTGAGCGGAACGTAGGTGGTGCCGAGCTTCATCGACGCCAGAAGCGTCTCCATGTAGCGATGCGAATCGACCGCGAGGATCGCTAGCGGCTCGCCTTTGACCACACCGGCCGATGACAGCGCGTTCGCCAGGCGGTTCACTCGCTTGTTG
>JAENVT010000559.1 GCA_016650435.1 Ilumatobacteraceae bacterium | reverse complement strand
TCCGGCGAACCGCATGCTAGGGTCACTCGGTGGAAGTTCTCAAGAATTTCCACAATTTTCCACCACGTCACCGACGTGATCGTTCCTGAGGGGGAAATTCATGAAGACACGCAGAGGCGCGTTCAGCGCACTTTGTATTGCTGGCGTACTACTCATCGCAGCTTGTGGCAGCGATAGTAAGTCAGCTTCCGACGCCACGACCGCAGGCGGCACAACGGCTCCAGGTGGCACAACGGCTCCTGGCGACACGACTGCACCTGCCGGCACCACTGCTCCTGGTGGCACCACTGCTCCTGGTGGCACCACTGCTCCCGATGGCACCGCTGCTCCTGCTACAGGCGGCAGCATTCTCGGCAGCACGATCAAATGCGACAAGCAGTACGCAGGAAAAGAAGTTCACATCTTCTCGCCAGTCCGTGACAGCGAGACCGACAAGGGCGCCACGCGTTTGCGCGATGCATATGCACCGCTCGAGGAGTGCACCGGCGTCAAGGTCGTCTACGACGGTACCGACCAGTTCGAAACCGAAGTCAAAGTGCGTGTCGACGGTGGCAACCCGCCCGACGTGATCGACTTCCCGCAGCCCGGTGGCTTCCTCGACCTGATCAAGAAGAGCCAGCTGTTCCCGTTCCCGGATGCCCTGGCAGCCAGTGTCACCAACGACGATGTCGCCGGTTGGCCTGAACTGGCCACCGTCGACGGCAAGGTCTACGGCGTGCCGGCACGAGCCAACGTCAAGTCGATCGTGTGGTACAGCCCCAAGGCATTCGCCGACAAGGGATACAAGATCCCGACCTCGCTCGAGGAACTGACCACTCTGTCCGACAAGATCGTCGCTGACGGTGGTATCCCATGGTGCGTCGGAATTGAATCCGGTGTCGCGACCGGCTGGCCGATCACCGACTGGTTCGAAGACTTCATGCTGCGCATCAACGGTCCCGACGTGTACGACCAGTGGGTCCAGCACAAGATCCCGTTCAACGACCCGAAGGTCAAGGCTGTTGCCGACGCCGTCGGCGCAATCGTGAAGAACCCCGCCTACATCGGTGGCGACAACGCAGTCAAGGCTGAGGCCACGACCAAGTTCCAAGAAGGCGGCTTCCCGATCCTTCAGGGCAACTGCTACATGCACAAGCAGGCCAGCTTCTACTCCACCATCTGGCCCGCCGGCACGAAGATCGGCCCTGACGGCGACGTCGATACGTTCTACCTCCCGGTGAAGGCCGGCGATCCGAAGTACATGATGGGCGGCGGCGATCTCATCGGCGCCGGCACCGACAAGCCCGAGTCGTTCGACGTCTTGATGTACACCAACTCGTTGGAGTACGCCACGGCCATCATCAAGGGCGGCGAGACCAGCCTGTCGCCCCGCAAGGACTTCGACACCTCGACCTTCACCGACCCGGTGATCAAGGGTTTCGCAGACTTGCTGAAGAACTCCGACGTGTTCCGTTTCGACGGTGCCGACATGATGCCGGCCGCCATTGGTTCGGGTGCCTTCTGGAAGGAAGCGACTGCCTGGATCGCAGGCAGCGACAGCACCGACGACATGCTGAACAACATCGAAGCAGCCTGGAAAGCGTTGCCTCAGGGCTGACGTTCGAGGAGCAACGAAGAAATACGTAGTATCGGTTGCCTGCAGGTCCTCCGGGATCTGCAGGCATCCGTGTTTTGGGGAAGACAGTCAGCAAGGTCAGCACTACAACTGGGGGTAGCCGCTCATGCGGGATCTGTTCAACACGCTTGTAACAGTCGTCATCGGGCTGGGGGTTCTCATTCTCGCCCTCCTTCTGTTCTATGCATTGGCGTCGGTCTTGCCAGGCCGATGGAAAGAGCGCGGCAAGGTGACGGTCTTCTTGCTTCCGGCGCTGTTCGTCACGTTCATCGGCTTGCTGGTTCCCGCCTGCAAGACGATCTACAAGAGCTTCTTCGTCGACAAGACGATCCCGCAGTTCAAGTGGTTCGCGAACTACAGCGAGATCTTCTCCCGCAAAGACACCCGGCTGACCGTCATCAACAACTTGACGTGGGTGGTGGTCGGCACCGCAGCGACCACCGTGCTGGCGCTGTCGATCGCCCGATTCGCCGACGGCATGAAGGGCGAGAAGGTTGCCAAGTCGCTGGTGTTCATCCCAGCAGCCATCTCGTTGGCCGGCGCCGGCATCATCTGGCGCTTCGTGTACGCCAGCCCGCCGTTCAAGGTCGGCCTGCTCAACCAGATCACCAAGTCGATTCCGGGCTTGCCGTCCAGCATGGGTGGCAACGGTGACCAGCTCTGGCTGCTGGAGCGTGGCCTCGGCGGCATCAATCCTCCCGCCACCGCGCCGGGCTTCAACACCTTCTTGTTGATCGTCGTGTTCATCTGGGCGTCGGCGGGTATCTCCACCGTCATCTTGTCTGCGGCCATCAAAGGTGTGCCCGACTCGTTGATCGAGGCAGCCAGGGTCGACGGGGCCACCAACCGGCAGGTGTTCTACAAAGTGACGTTGCCGTACATCAGGGCAACCATCGTCACCGTCGCAACACTCACCACGATCGCCGCGCTCAAGGCATACGACGTCGTGGCCGCGATGACAGGCGGCAACTTCGGTACCAGCACACTGGCCAACGATTTCTACAACACCGTCTACCTGCAGAACCGCGAGGGTCTCGGGTCGTCGATGGCGGTGCTGATCTTCATCTTGGTGATTCCAGTCGTCATTATCAATCGTCGCTCGCAGCGGCGGGCAGAGGAGCTGATGGGCGCATGAGCGTTGCTGAACTGACCCCCACTGGCGACATCGCCACCAACCCGCCGCCGCCCGCTTTCGACGAGCCGGTGGGGCGATCCGCCAGCGCGGCGCTGTCGAGCAAGACCGGCCGCAAGGTTGTCTACATTCTGGTCTTCCTGTGGACGATCCCGACCTTCGGCGTGTTCGTGTCGTCGTTCCGGTCGGAGATCGCCGTCAAGACGACTGGCTGGTGGACGTTCCTGTGGAATCCGCACTTCACGTTGCAGAACTACAAGAGCGTCCTCGGAAGCAGCAATGGCGGCGACAACCTGTCGCACTTCTTCCTCAACTCCATTCGCATCACGGTGCCGGCCACGATCATCTCGGTCGGCATCGCCCTGTTGGCTGCATACGCGTTCTCGTGGATGCAGTTCAAAGGGCGCGATTGGCTGTTCGTTGCGGTCATCGCCATGCTCGTCGTGCCGCTGCAGATGTCGCTGGTGACACTCAGCCGGCTCTTCAACGGCGGGGCGCACATCGGCACCTTCACGATCTTCCCCGACCTCAACTTGAAGGACTCGGTGATTCCCATCTGGATCGCCCACACGTGCTTCGGGATGCCGTTCTGCATCTTCATCTTGAAGAACTTCGTCTCCTCGCTGCCGCGCGAGATCATCGAGGCGGCGCGCGTTGATGGCGCCAGCCATCTCGACATCTTCCGCAAGCTCATCGTGCCGCTGTCCGTGCCAGCGATTGCGTCGTTGTGCATCTTCCAGTTCGTCTACATCTGGAACGATCTGCTGATCGGCCGCATCTTCGGCGGCTCCAGGAACCTGCCACTGATCGCCAAGCTCGTGGAGGTATCGGGCTCGCGCGGCCAGTCATGGCACCTGCTCACCGCAGCGGCGTTCATATCGATGGTGCTGCCCCTTGTGGTGTTCTTCTCGTTGCAGAGATACTTCGTGCGCGGCCTGCTCGCAGGATCTGTCAAGGGATAGCTGAGCCCTCGTCGACTCGCTGATTCTCAGTGGGCGGGCGACAACCACACGCAGGTGTCCGAAGGCAGATGGGTCGTCGTCGTGTCTGGCTGAGTGGCCAGAATCACGCTGCGTCCGTCGACTACTGCCGCTGGCAGCTCTACAGCGTCGGCACCAACGTTGGTGACGATCAACACGCCATCGCGCTCGAACGCAAGGGTTTCCGGCAGATCGAGGTCGACCCACTTCAGACCGCCCGACAGCAGTGGTCGGTGGGCCAGCAACGTTCGGTACCAGGCCAGCATCGAGCTGGGTTCCGCAGCCTCGCGCTCGACTGAATGCTCTCCCCAATCCGCCGGTTGCGGCAGCCATGGCTTGATGGCGACGGGTGAGAATCCGAAGTTGGTCGTCGGCTCGGTCGTCCACGGAAGCGGAACCCGGCAGCCATCCCGCCCGAGCTCGTTGCCGTTGGAGCGGATGAACAGCGGATCCTCGCGGGCCTCGCCGGGCATGTCGAGATACTCCTCGAGACCCATCTCCTCGCCCTCGTACAGGTACAACGCACCGGGCAAGGCAGCTGTCAGGGTGATCGCGGCGCGCGCCCTGCGGCGACCCAATTCGAGGTCGATCGGTGCATCGACGTAGACGAGGTTGTTGCCAGTCCAGGCCGCGGGATCGTTGGCGTTGAGTCGACCGAGGCGAGTCACGATGCGTTGTGTGTCGTGGTTGTTCAATGTCCACGCCGGGGCCCCGCCAACCGAGTCGAGCATGTCGAGCGAACCGGCGATGGCATCGCGCATTGGCTTGGCCTGCCAGGTGATCAACATCAGCTCGAAGGCGAAGCTCTGATGGAACTCGTCACCCTTTAGAAACGAGGTTGTTTGTTCTGGCGTACCGTACGACTCGCTGATCGTGACGAGGTGCCTGCCCGGATGATCGACCTCGTATTGATCTATCACCTTCCGCCAGTGCTTCCACACGTCGTGGGCGGACGGATAGAAGTGCCCGTAGATGTTGAAGCCCCACGCCTGAGCGTCGGTCAGGCCGGGGGGCGACGGCGGTGAGTCGGGCATGTCGGGGTGCTTGCCGAGCACGGGCACTGCGTCGACGCGAATACCCTCGACCCCGCGGTCGAACCAGAAGGTCAACATCCGATCGAAGTAGTCGATGACGTCTTGGTTGTACCAGTTGAAGTCGGGCTGCCCTGGCGTGAAGGTGTGCTCGTACCACTGTCCAGGCGATCCATCGGCCTCGGTGACGCGCGTCCAGGCCGGCCCACCGAAGATGGCCCGCCAGTTGTTGGGCGGTTCATCGCCATTGGGACCCGTGCCGTCCTTGAACCAATATCGGGCTCGCTCCGGCGAGCCGGGACCAGCTTTCAGCGCGGCCTGGAACCAAGCATGGTCCGAGCTGCAGTGGTTCGGCACGATGTCGAGCATGATGCGGATACCGCGATCTTTTGCTTCTTGCAGTGTGCGATCGAAGTCGGCGAGCGTGCCGTAGTCGGGCTCGATGTCGAAGTAGTCGGCGACGTCGTAGCCGTGGTCTGCCTGCGGCGACGGGAAGCACGGTGACAACCAGATGGCGTCGACGCCCAAGTCACGCAGATGGTCGAGATGACTACGGATTCCCTCGAAGTCGCCGATGCCATCGCCGTTGCTGTCGGCGAACGATCGCGGGTAGAGCTGGTAGACAACGGCGTCTTCCCACCACAGTTTGGTTCCCGGCTTGCTCGAGGTTTCGGAGTTGCTCATCGTGATCCCCTTCGTTTCACGGCTGCCGTAGTTGCCCGTACGACAAGTTCTAGTTCCAACATCTCGGTATTCGGTTGGCGATTGCGCATCGACAGCGCTTCGAGCACGAGATCTGCGCCTCGTTCACCGGAGTAGATCAGTGGCTGGCGCACCGTGGACAGGCCCATCAGGCCGGCCAGATCGATGTCGTCATATCCAACCACCGACAACTCGTCCGGCACATTGATACCCAAATGCGTCGCCGCTTCCAAACAGCCTACGGCCTGCACGTCGCTGGCCGCGACGATCGCCGTCGGGCGATCGGGTAGTGACAACAGCTCGATTGCCATCTGCCTGGCCGCTGAATGCAGGTAGGCGCCGTAGCGAACCAGCGATGCCGGCACGTGCAGCCCGGCCTCGGCCATCGTCGAACGGAAGCCCTCTTCGCGCCGAGCCCCAGCGATGAATCCGAAGGCATTGTGCGGAGGCTCGCTGACGAAGGCAATGCGTTTGTGACCGAGGGCGATGAGGTGGCGGGTTGCCAACGCCCCACCCTCTCGGTCATCGATGCACACGCTCGGAAGGCCCGGGTACGACGTATCGACGAGCACCGTCGGGAATTTGGCATTGACGAGACGTTCACCTTCGTCGCCGATCAGCGGCAAGGAAATGATGATCAGGCCGTCGAAGATCAGACTTCGTGGAAGTTCCACCAATTTGGCCCTGGCCTGCGCTGGTGACTCGATGTTGTGCAACACCACTTCGCAGCCATGCGGCGCCAATCGTGAGACAATGCCGCGGATTCGCTGGAACGACGACTTCTCGTCGAAGAACGGCACCAACACACCAACCAGTCGGCCGCCCTTGCCCTGTTCAGCGCTGGATTTTCGCGGCCGGTGGTAGCCGAGTTGCTCGGCGGATGCCTGGACCTTTGTGCGCGTGATGTCGCTGACCTTTGGGCTGCCGCTCATCACGCGCGAGACCGTGCCGATGCCCACACCCGCGTGCTTGGCTACTTCCGACATGGTCGCGATGTGGAAATCGTAGCCGTTGTTCCACTCCAGGTCTCCTGTCAGACCAGCGGTTCGGCTCGATAGCGGACGTCGGGCCAGTGCTCCTCGTTGCCGGCACCATCGGTGAATTCGACCGCCGCGAAGCCACGGTGCTCGTAGAACCGGCGGCCACGGGCGTTGCTCTGAAATGCCCACAACTGCAGCTCGCCCGGTTGACGCTGCCTGACCAGCCCGATGAACTGGTCGCCCAGGCCGCGGCCCATCCACGACGGGTCGATGTACAGATGGTGAAGCCAGCCGGGTGCCAGCATGACTTGGCCGACCACTACCCCATCGAGGTCAGCGACCCAGACATCCATCGTGGGGATGGCAACCTCGGCAATCCACGCGGCAACTTCGGCTTCGGAGTGTGGCTCGGGTACCTCGGGCAGGCCGAAAGACTTCGACCGCCGATAGACGTGAGCGCACGCTGCAGCGTCTTCGGCGACCGCTTGACGGATCGTCGGATGGCCAGGTTGGTTGGCCCGCAGCACCCCTTCCAATCCAGGTTCGGCGGCGGCAATCGCCTGCGGCCACGAGAACCAACGAACGTCTTGACTCTCGCCAGCACCGGGAGTTGGAATCACCGAGGATGATGTGAGGTGATAGCGAAGGTCGAGATGGGTGTGCCCCCGCGGACCTGGATGTACGTCGACGTGCAGCAGGCGGTCGGGTGGTGCTCCTGCGGTCACGGGCAGCCCAGTTTCTTCGCTCGCCTCACGCAGCGCGGCCTCCCACGGCATTTCCCCAGGGTCGATGTGACCGCCAGGTTGCAGCCAGATCGACAGCCGCTTGTGGAGGTGCAGCACGACGCCGTCATCGCCGGTGACGATGGCGGACGCGGTCACGTGTGTTGGCGAGGCGTGCTCGCTGAACGGATCGGCCAGCGAATCGAATGCTGACAGGAACTTTTCGATCGACTCGCGCTCACGTGCGTCGACAGGCTGACGGCGAGCGACGGATTCCCGCAGCCTGGACGCCTCGTCGAATCTTTCAAATCCGTCCTTCAGCTGGGACATCGCCTGCCGATAACTCCTTTGTAGGGAATGGATCTTCGGGGAACTAACCGACAAATCACGAGGCGGAAGATAGAACCAATGGAACCGGATGCACAACTGGCACCACGTGTGCTGCTGGCAGTCGCCGACGCGATGCTGCGCCGCGTTGCCTCGGCTGCGTTGCGCACTCGGGGCTTCTCTGTCAGCGCCACGACAGAAGGACCAGCAGCCCTCACGCTGGCCACCTCGTTCTCTCCTGATGTAGTCATGGTCGATCTCCAGCTGCCCAGCCCGCACGGCGGCAGCTTGTTCGACACCATGCGTGAACTTACGGACTCGTATGTTGTCGGCATTGCTCCCCCCGATGCCGACAACATGCGTATTCGTGCCTTGCGCGCCGGCGCCGACGACGTGGTGTCCACACCTGTGAACCCCGACGAATTGGCCGCCCGCTGCCAGGCACTGCTGCGCCGCCCACGGCAGCTGCATTCAGGTTGGGATCCGATCCATGCTTCGGTCATCACGCTCGGTCCATTGACCGTCGATGTCGGTCGCAAGGAAATCCGCGTTCGCAACCACGACATCCCCGTCACCCGCATCGAGTTCGCACTGTTCGAGCAACTGTGCCGCCGGCCCTCCGAGGTCTGCGCCCGCACGCAACTGCTCGAAGAGGTGTGGGGCCCGAACTGGGTTGGCGACACGCACGTGGTCGACGTTCACCTGTCGAACCTGCGCCGCAAGCTGCAACTGCGGGCACCAGAGCTGCGTTTCATCCACACCGTTCGCGGTGTCGGATTCCGGTTGAGCAACGATGTACTTCGCCCCGAAGTCGATCGTCGCGAACTCGTCCCAGCCTGACGAAACTTTGTCGCTCGCATGTCGCCGAGCGCCTCGACAGCGACAAAGTTCCGTGGCCTAGCCTGAGGCAATCGCCGAGCCCGCCGAGACACCCCTACGCATTCCGGCGCCCTGCCTCGTTGTTCTGATCGGTCCGATCGCCTCGGGAAAGTCATCGTGGG
>JAENVT010000558.1 GCA_016650435.1 Ilumatobacteraceae bacterium | reverse complement strand
AAGATCGCCCTGGCGACCATCCTCCACAAGGAGGGCTACATCCACGGCTTCACCACAGCGCCATCGACCACCGGTCCTGGCGATGTGTTGACGATCTCGATGAAGTACTCCGCAGAGCGTCACCGCACGATCTCCGGCCTTCGCCGCATCTCGACCCCAGGTCTTCGGGTCTACCGCAAGGGCGACGCAGTGCCGCGCGTTCTTGGTGGTCTTGGTGTAGCTGTCCTATCCACCAGCCATGGGCTGATGACCGACCGCGAAGCGCGCAAGCGCAAAGTGGGCGGCGAAGTCCTTTGCTACGTGTGGTGAATCGGAGCACTCATGTCACGTATTGGTAAATCCCCCATCACGGTTCCCGGCGGCGTCGATATCACCCTCGACGGCGGCGAGCAGAACACCGTCACGGTGAAGGGCCCGAAGGGCACCCTCAGCCGATCGCTGCCCGGCATCATCACGGTTCGCCGCGACAGCGAGATGATCGTGGTCGAGCGTCCCGACGACGAGCGCGCGAGTCGTTCGCTTCATGGCCTCACCCGCTCGCTTGTCAACAACATGGTCATCGGTGTCACCGACGGCTTCAGCAAGGAACTCGAGATCATCGGCGTCGGTTATCGCGCCGAAGCTGTTGCACCCAACAAGCTGCGCATGGCCTTGGGCTTCAGCCATCCCGTCATCGTCGACGCTCCTGAGGGCATCACCTTCGAGGTTCCTGTTCAGACTCGGGTGATCATCAAGGGAATCGACAAAGAAGTCGTCGGACAAGTGGCGGCCAACATCCGCTCGATCCGCAAGCCGGAGCCGTACAAGGGCAAGGGCGTGCGTTACCTCGGCGAGAAGGTCCTCCGCAAGGCCGGCAAGACCGGTAAGAAGTGAGCGAACGATGAGCAAGACTGCAGAGAAGCGTCGGCAAGGCCGAATCATCCGCCATAGGCGGGTACGCAAGAAGATCCATGGCACCGCGGCACGTCCGCGTCTGGCCGTGTTCCGTTCCAACAAGCACCTTTCGTTGCAGTTGATCGACGACGAGGTCGGCCGCACAGTCGCGTCGGCGTCTACTGCTGAACCCGAGATGCGCAGTTCAGGTAGCGGCGCAACCGTTGCCGCGGCGACTCGCCTCGGCCAGTTGCTGGCCGAACGGGCCAAGGCTGCAGGTGTCGACCAAGTGGTGTTCGACCGTGGTGGATTCCTCTACCACGGCCGTGTTGCAGCGGTTGCCGCTGCCGCGCGCGAAGCAGGTTTGGAGTTCTGATGCCAGCACCAACGAATTACGCAAACAACCCAGCGGGCCAGGTCGATTCCGGTGGGCTGCGCGAGTCGCGAGTCATCCACATCAACCGCGTCGCCAAGGTCGTCAAAGGCGGTCGTCGTTTCTCGTTTACCGCACTGGTTGTGGTGGGCGATGGCAACGGTCGTGTCGGTCTCGGGTACGGCAAGGCCAAAGAAGTGCCGCTGGCAATTCAGAAGGGCACCGAAGAAGCCAAGAAGAATCTCTTCGATGTTCCGTTGGCAGGAAGCACGATCACTCATCCGATCATCGGTGTCACCGGTGCGGGTCGAGTGATGATGAAGCCGGCGGCCGCCGGTACCGGCGTCATCGCCGGTGGCGCAGCGCGAATCATTCTCGAAGAGGCGGGCGTGCACGACGTGTTGTGCAAGTCGCTCGGCTCGTCGAATGCCATCAACGTTGCTCGGGCAACCATCAACGGCCTGCAGTCACTGCAGCGTCCGGAGGAAGTCGCTCGCCGTCGCGGCCTGGCCGCCGAGGAGTTCGTTCCGAAGGGCATGCTCAACGCGTACAACGATCGCAAGAAGCAGATCGCAGCAGGGGACTCACACTGATGGCTGCCAAAAAAGAGACAACAGACGAAAAGACCATCACGGTCAAGCAGATCCGCTCGACGATCGCCAACAAGCCCAAGACCCGCGGCACCATGCGTGCCCTCGGCTTGCGCAAGATCGGCGACACCAACACGTTGCCGGATCGCAAAGAGATCCGCGGCATGATCGCCCGTGTTGGTCACCTCATCACCGTGACGGAGGACTGACATGCGCGTCGATCATCTAGCCCCCATGCCGGGGTCCAACAAGGCAAAGCGGCGCGTCGGCCGTGGTATCGGCGGAAAGGGTGGCAAGACCGCCGGCGCCGGCACCAAGGGCCAGCAGTCGCGTGGTCGTGGCAAGGTCGCTCGTGGCTTCGAAGGCGGCCAGATGCCGCTCAAGCAACGCGTCCCGAAGTTGAAGGGTTTCAACAACCCATTCCGCGTCGAATACAGCCCGGTGAACCTCGATCAACTCGCCGCTTGCGGCGAGACGACGGTCGATCCCGACGTGCTCGTCGCCAAGGGTCTCGTGCGCAAGGGCGACTTCGTCAAGGTGCTCGCTCGCGGCGAAATCACCTCAAAAATCGACGTCACCGCACACGGAGTTTCGAAGGCCGCGGAGGCTGCCATTACCGCTGCAGGCGGTAGCGTCACGCTGTTGCCGCTGCCCTTCAAGCAGGGTCGCCCGCCGGTCAAGGGCAACCAGTTCACCAACCGCTGATTCACACAACTACCGCCGAGCCGACAAGGGAGTCGCTGTGCTGTCGAACCTGAAGAATGTCTTCAAGGTCACCGATCTGCGGAACAAGATTCTGTTCGTCATGGTGATGATCGTGCTGTATCGACTGGGCGTCGCCATCCGTGTGCCAGGTATCGACCCCGACGCGGTCAAGCAATTCAAAAAGGGTGTCGAGTCGCAGGGTGCGCTCGGCTTCCTCGACCTTTTCTCCGGAGGCGCGTTCGGCAGCTTCTCGATCTTCGCGCTCGGCATCATGCCGTACATCACCGCCAGCATCATCATGCAGGTCCTCGGCGTGGTCATTCCAAAGCTCGAGAAGTTGCAGCAAGAAGGCGCGGTCGGTCAGCGCAAGATCACCCAGTACACCCGCTACCTGGCCATCGGCATCTCCACCATGCAGGCCACCGCGCTGACGTTCATCTTCGGCAACGGCAACGGCAACGCATTCTT
>JAENVT010000557.1 GCA_016650435.1 Ilumatobacteraceae bacterium | reverse complement strand
GTGCAGGCGTGGCACGCCGATTTCGTCGCCTTCAGCAGCCACAAGATGTGCGGCCCGTCCGGCATCGGCGTGCTGTGGGGACGCGAGGCATTGCTCGACGCGATGCCTCCGTTCCTCGGCGGCGGCAACATGATTCTCGATGTGCGCCTCGACGGGTTCACCCCCGCCGAGCTACCCGCCAAGTTCGAAGCCGGCACACCGCCGATCGTCGAGGCGATCGGTCTCCATGCCGCAGTCGATTTCCTCGAAGACCTGGGCATGGCCAATGTTCGCCGTCACGAGATGGAGATTGCGACGTACGCGATGACGACACTCAACGAGCGTTACGGCGACGACATCTGCCTGCACGGGCCCACCAACGTCGAGGTCCGCGGCGCGACGTTCAGCTTCGGTTTCCGCAACATCCACCCCCACGACCTGTCGCAGGTCCTCGACCAGCGCAACGTCTGTCTACGCGCCGGCCACCATTGCGCCAAGCCGTTGATGCGCCTGCTCGGTGTCAACGCGACGGCTCGCGCCAGCTTCTATCTGTACAACGACAACAACGACGTCGACGCTCTGGCAGATGCGCTCGACGGCGCTAGCGATATCTTCGGGCTCTGACCCGAAGAAAAGAGGAGTCAGAATCATGCCGGGCCTCGAAGACCTGTACCGCGAGATCATCCTCGACCACTACCGCACGCCGCGCAATCGCGGTGAGCTCCCACCTCCCGCGGCACACGCGGTCGGTCACAACCCGCTGTGCGGCGACGAGATCGATGTGTACCTGGAAGTCGAGAACGACATAATCACCGACGTGAAGGTCGGGGGGCAGGGCTGCTCGATTTCGCAGAGCTCGGCATCGATGATGAGCCAGGCCGTCAAGGGTCATTCGGTTGCCGAAGTTCGTGCCCTCGTGCGGCGGTTCAAAGGGATGATGTCGATCGAGGAAGATGCACCCGACGACGAGCAGGCTCCCGACGCCGAGATCAAGCTCGGCGATCTCGAGGCGCTGCAGGGCGTCGTCAAATTTCCGGTTCGGATCAAGTGCGCGACGTTGGCGTGGAACACATTGATCGAAGCGCTTGCCGAAGCAACGTCAGTATGACACCGGCGTTCGACGCGATCACGCCGCATCCCGACGGGGTCGACGCAGCAGACGATTTGATTCACGAGCGGGCGTATGTCGTGCGCGCCTATCGCCACGGCACCGACAAACTGATCCTGCGCGGTGCCGTCCGAGACCAGAAGCCCGCTGGGTTGTACTTCGACGACACGCAGCCACTGACCGTGCACCACATGATCGTCGACCTCACCGTTGCAATCCCTTCGATGGAGATCGTCGCCGCGAAGGCCGTGCTCGAGATCCATCCGCACACCACGTGCAAGCGGATCGAAGACCACTACGACAATCTCGTCGGGTTGTCGATTGCCCGTGGCTTCACTCACAAGATTCGCGAGTTGTTCGGTGGACCGCGTGGCTGCACCCACACGACTGCGCTGTTGCAAGCCATGGCACCTGTCGCGATTCAGTCGATGTGGTCGTTCAACATGGCCCAGACGCAGTCCGACGACGACCACAACCCGTTCAGCAACCCGGAATCGCGTCAAGCTGTTCTCATGACCAATATCAATTCCTGCCATGTCTGGGCGGAAGACAGCGAGCATGTCGCCGGCCTGCGAGACGGCGAGCCGATGGAAGTGCCGCTGTGGATCACCAAACGGTTCGACGAACTCGGTCGCGATCCCGCGGCTTTTCGGCGCTGACCCGACATGAATCCACAACAAATTCCAATGACGGTCGCGGCCCGACCGGAACCTTTCACGTTCGAGGCGCACACAACAGCGGTGATCGTCGTCGACATGCAGAACGACTTCGGTGACCCTGCGGGGATGTTCGGACGTGCTGGCATTGATCTGACGGGGATCCGCGGCACCATTGAACCCACGTCCAAGGTGCTGGCAGCCGCACGACGGGCGGGGATACTCGTGGTGTACTTGAAGATGGCGTTCCGACCAGATCTCTCCGACTCCGGCGCTCCTCACGCTCCGACTTGGTTGAAGCACGTGCGGATGAACGCAGGCGATCACGTCACCGCCCCCGACGGGACCGCCAGTCGGATCTTGGTCAGGGACACCTGGAACTCCGAGATCGTTCCGGAACTCGCACCCAAACCCGATGATGTCGTCGTCTACAAGCATCGTTTCAGCGGGTTCTTCGAGACCGATCTCGACGCGATCCTGAAGTCGCGGGACATCTCGACCCTGGTCTTCACCGGATGCACCACCAGCGTCTGCGTCGAGTCCACCATCAAGGACGCGATGTTCCTCGACTACCACTGCCTCTTGCTGGAGGACTGCACGGCCGAGGCAATCGGCGCCGACCTCCCACGCACCAACCACGACGCCAGCTTGCTCGTGGTCGAACTCTTGGTCGGGTGGGTATCGAACTCACGAGCGTTCCGGGATGTCGTCGACGCCGCCGAGAACCGCGTGCTCAGCGCTTCAGGTCAGTGACGATTCCACCGCTGACTCGTTCCAGATCAGTTGGCGACAATGCAAACACGTCGTGCCAGGTTCCGGCTGCCGCCCACACCTCGTCGTACTGAAGAAGATCGGGATCGATGAACACCCGCAGACTCGTGGCGTGGCCGAATGGCG
>JAENVT010000556.1 GCA_016650435.1 Ilumatobacteraceae bacterium | reverse complement strand
TGCATGCGCATTGCGGTCAGGCCGACACCCGACAACGCCGCCGCGCCCGCCAACACGTCGCCACCAACAGCACCAACACATGCCAAGGCGGCTGCGGCGTTGACAGCCATGTGCCGGCCGCTGATCGGCAGGCGCACGTCGGCACTCCCCCACGGCGTGTCGACAGCGAACGATGGCCGGGCGAGTTCGTCGAGCACGACATCGTGAAGGCGCACGTCCGAGTCGGTCGCCTCGCCGAACAACAACGTCGAAGCCGTCGTCGCGCTGCCCATCGCTCGCACTCGTTGGTCGTCGGCGTTGAGGATGGCGACGCCATTCGCAGGCAGTGCCGCGATCAGCTCGGCCTTCGCTCTGGCGACCCCTTCGATCCCCTCGACTCGATCACTGTGTGCCTCGGCGACACGGGTGACGACGCCGATCTGCGGCATCGCAATGCGACACAGCGCCTCGATCTCGCCAAAGCCGCGCATGCCCATCTCCAGCACCATCACTTCGGTGTCGTCCGCGGTGTTGAGGATCGTGGTCGGCAAGCCTTGCTCGTTGTTGAAGCTGCGCTCGTTCGCAGCAGTGCGGCGGCTGGCGGCCAGAGCCGCCCAGGCCATGTCTTTGGTGCTCGTCTTGCCGACCGAACCGGTGATGCCGATCACGGTGCCGGAGAATGACCGGCGCATTTCGGCACCAAGGTCCATCAATGCTCGAAGCGTGTCGGCGACCTCGATCGCAACGCCATGCCGAGCAGTACGTGACGTGAGGTATGCGGCGGCTCCGCCACGAAGCGCCGCATCGACGAAGTCGTGGCCGTCGCGCTCGGCAACCAGTGGCACGAACAACTGGCCAGGACGAAGGGTGCGCGTGTCGAAACCGGCTCCATCGATGTCGACATCGGGTCCCACCAATCGCCCCCCGGTTGCCGCAGCGACATCGCTTGCCCTGAATCGCATCGCCGCACACGGTACCGTCGAGGCGGCATGGGAACAGGCGATCGAATCAGGCTGGTGGTGTTGTTCGGCGGTCAATCGGCCGAACACGACGTCAGTTGCACGACAGCGGCGCATGTACTTCGTGCTGCCGATCCAGCCAAATACGAGATCACCCCAGTCGGCATCTCTCGCGATGGATCCTGGGCGATCGCCGAAGGGGCGCGTGCCGCGTTGGCTTCCGGACCAGCTGCGCTGCCAGGTCATCTCGACCCGACGGGAACGGCGATCATGCCGGCTGACGTCATCACCGGAACCGTTCGCACCGTCGTTGTTCCTCTACTGCACGGGCCGATGGGCGAAGACGGCACGGTGCAAGGCCTGCTCGAGTTGGCCAACATCCCCTACGTGGGGTCCGGTGTGCTCGGCTCCGCGCTGTCGATGGACAAGGCCATGGCCAAGCAGGTTCTGGCAAACAACGGAATCGCCCAGGCCAGGTATCGCGCGTTCCGCGCCCATGAGGTCACGCCGGGACTGCCGGCATCACTCGCCGAAGAGCTTGGGCTTCCCCTGTTCGTCAAGCCGGCCAACATGGGTTCGTCGGTCGGTGTGTCGAAAGCCAAAACGATCGAAGCCGTCCGCGATGCGATTGAGTGCGCATTGGCCTACGACGAGTGGGTCGTGGTCGAAGAAGCAATAGTTGGTCGCGAAATCGAGGTCGCGGTGCTCGGCAACCTCCATCCGCGAGCCAGCCTGCCGGGCGAGATCGTGCCTGGCGCCGAGTTCTACGACTACGCCGACAAGTACCTCGACGACGGCTCGCAAACTGTGGTCCCCGCGCCGCTGACACCCGAGCAGAGCGACGAAGTGCGGGCTATGGCTGTTCGGGTATTCACGATGCTGCGTTGCGAAGGTCTGGCGCGCGTCGACTTCTTCTTCGAAGAGAACGGCCGCGGCTTCATGTGCAACGAGGTCAATACGATGCCCGGCTTCACACCGATTTCGATGTACCCGAAGATGTGGATCGCAAGCGGATTGTCGTATTCAGAATTGATCGACGAACTGGTCAGCCTCGCCATCGAACGTCACGGTCGACAACGACGAAATACCGCCCACTGAATGGTCAATCAGCGGCGGGTGACGCGCCCTAGGGAGCGACGGCGGCGATCAGTCACGAAATCTCCGGCACGAGCGGATACCTCGTGACTGGCCTAGGGCTGGGACGAAATTCGGAACGCGGCCGATGGCACCTTTCCGGCGCGATCGAGCGGTGCGCGATCTGGGTCACATGTGAGTCCGGCCACG
>JAENVT010000555.1 GCA_016650435.1 Ilumatobacteraceae bacterium | reverse complement strand
TTCGGCGCCAAGAAGGAATCGAGCAAGCTGTTGCGGTTCCACACCCAGACCGGCGGATCGACGCTCACCGCGCAACAACCGGAGAACAACGTCGTGCGCGTCGCCATCCAGTCGATGGCGGCGGTGATGGGCGGGACGCAGAGCTTGCACACCAACAGCTACGACGAGGCGCTCAGCCTGCCGTCGCAGCAAGCGGCACAGGTTGCACTTCGAACGCAACAGATCATCGGCTACGAGAGCGGCATCGTCGACACACCCGACCCGATGGCCGGTTCGTACTTCGTCGAGACCTTGACTAACGAGGTCGAGCGTCTGGCGTGGGAGTACCTCGATCGGATCGACGAGATGGGCGGCGCCGTCGAGGGCATCGAGGCCGGCTTCCAGCAGAGTGAGATCGATCAAGCGGCATACGACTACGCCAAGTCGATCGACGACAACGAGCGGATCATCGTCGGACTCAACAAGTTCGCGGTCGCTACCGATGGCGACCCGGCAGTCTTCCCGGTGGATCCCGAGTTGGAACGGGGACAGAAGGCGACGCTTTCCGAGTTCAAGTCGACTCGCGACCTTGCCCTGGTCGACGCCCGTCTTGCGGACGTGACCGCCGCGGCGACAGGTACGCAGAACCTGCTGGATCCGATGAAGGAAGCGTTGCGGGCGCGGGCCACGCTGGGCGAAGTCAGCGATGCGTTGCGGGCCGTGTTCGGCGTGTATCGCCCCGGGTGATCGCGGCGACGTGCGTGTGTCCAGCTGGTTGACCGACTACGCAGACGACGAATGCTGCGATGTCACCACCACCGGCCGCCGCAGTGGCAAGCCGCATGAGATCGAAATTTGGTTCGGCGTGATCGACGACACGATGTACTTGATCTCCGGCAACGGACCGGCCGCCGATTGGTATCGCAACGCGCTGATGAATCCGCAGGTGTCGGTGCGATTGAAACGCGAAAGTCGTAGTGGCCACGCCCGCGACGTCACCGACTCGGATGAGCGCCGTCGGGTCGGTGATCTGATGGGACAGAAGTATCCGTGGGAGGGCGACCCGTCGATCGGGCTGACTCGGAACGCGTGGTGCTACGACGTTCCAGTGCTCGCAATCGATCGTTGGGACGATGATGGGTGATGCCCCACCGCCCGACGCGCTGACCCTGCTGGCCTACGCGAGCGACGAGATGCGCGAGACCATCGCCTTGATACCTGTCGCGGATCTTTCGCGTTCCACGACGCGCTCGAGGTGGCGCAACCTGTTCTTCGCATTCGCGCGCAGCCGCGCCGAGGTGAGCGCCGGGTTCGCCGTGCAGTACCTCACCGAGAACCTGGAACGTGGCCGGGCTCACTGGGGAGAGGCTCTGTCACTGCTCGATCAACTGCAGCGCGAGCAGGGCGAGAACGCGGTGGTCGTCGAGCTTGGCGAGTCGCTTCGAGCAGCCCGGGTGGACACGGTCCTGCCGCGGCTGCAGGAAGACGCGCTGCCTCACACCATCGATAAGACGGCCGCTCACCTCGCGGCAGTGGTTGCCACCATTCGGGAGTGCGATCGCATCGTCGACGACGCTCGGAACAAGCTGACGCTGCAGCGGATGCGCAAGCAGTAGACGAGTGTTTGGTGCGCGTGAGCCAGCACGCCCTTGGCGTGCCGTCTCGCCCTGGGCTCACGCGAGACACTCGGATCGTGGTCAGCCCTCGCCGAGGCTGACTTCGGCGGCGAGGTCGGCGGCGATGAAGATGATCTGGTCCTCCTGGCCGCCGACCAGTTTCTGTTCGCCGCACTTCATCAGCACGTCGGCACCACTGACGCCGTACTGCTCGGCGGCGCGGAACGCATGCTTCAAGAAACTGGAGTACACCCCGGCGTAGCCCATCACCAGCGCGAGGCGGTCGATGATGCATTCGCTGTCCATCACCGGCCGGACGACTTCTTCGGCGGAATCCATCAGCGCCAACACGTCGATGCCGGTCGTGATGCCCAGCCGATCGGCGACAGCTGCGAACACTTCATTCCTCGTATTCCCGGCGCCCGCACCGAAGCCGCGAACCGAGCCGTCGATCTGCACAGCTCCGGCGCGCACGGCGATGACCGAGTTGGCGACGGCGATGCCAAGGTTGTCGTGACCGTGAAAGCCGACCTGGGCGTCGCCGTGAAGTTCGGCGACCACAGCTTCGACACGATGCTGCACGTCTTCGAGGATCATCGCCCCGGCGGAGTCGACGACGTACACGCATTGGCAGCCGGCATCGGCCATGATTCGAGCCTGCTTGGCGATCAGCTCGGGTGGCTGGCCGTGGGCCATCATCAAGAAGCCGACGGTCTCGAGTCCCAATGAACGGGCCAGCCCGAAGTGCTGGATCGAGACATCGGCCTCGGTGCAATGCGTCGCCACCCGAACGATCGACAGGCCGATGTCGTGGATGTATCGAATGTCGTCCAACGTGCCGATGCCCGGCACCATCAACGCAGCGATCTTGGCGTTGGTTGCGGTCTCGACGGCCGCCTTCATCAGCAGCCGTTCGTCGGTCAGCGAGAAGCCGTAGTTGAACGACGAGCCGCCAAGGCCGTCGCCGTGGGTCACCTCGATCACAGGCATGCCGGCAGCGTCGAGCGAGGTGACGATGTCGCGCACCTGCTGTTCGGTGAACTGGTGGTTCTTGGCGTGAGAACCGTCGCGGAGGCAGGTGTCAGTCATCCGCACGTCGAGTGATCTGGAGTAGGGCATCAGTTGGCTCCGCTCGTGGTAGCGGCTGCGGTCATGTGCCTGGCGATGCGATTGGCGGTCGCCGCGGCAGCGGCGGTCATGATGTCGAGATTGCCGGCATAAGGCGGGAAGTAGTCGCCGGCACCCTCGACCTCGACGAGCACCGCGACGCGCGGTCTGCCGTCACGTGATTCCCCGAACTGAGGCGCCGACTTCAATCGATAGCCGGGCACGTACTGGGCAACGTTGGCGACCGCATCCTCGACGGCCTTGGTGATCAAGATCTCATCGGCGTCGCGTGGAAGCTGGCAGAAGATCGTGTCACGCATGATCAGTGGTGGGTCGGCCGGATTGAGAACGATGATGGCCTTGCCCCGGCCCGCTCGACCGACCTCGGCGATCGCCTGCGAGGTGGTGCGAGTGAATTCGTCGATGTTGGCGCGGGTTCCCGGTCCGGCGGACACCGACGCAACCGTCGCGACGATCTCGGCGTAGTCGACCTCGGTCACCGCTGCCACGGCGTGAACGATGGGGATGGTGGCCTGTCCGGCGCAGGTCACCATGTTGACGTTGATCGCATCGAGATGCTCGTCGATGTTTGCGCTCGGCACGACGAATGGTCCGACCGCGGCCGGCGTGAGATCGATCGCCCGGATACCCAGCTCGGCATACCGCGGAGCATTGGCTACGTGCACGTAGGCGCTGGTCGCCTCGAAAACGAAGTCGGGCAGTTCGCTCTGGGCGAGGAGCCAGTCGACGCCGTCAGCCGACGCTTCGAGCCCGGCCTTGCGGGCCCGCTCCAGTCCCTCGCTGCGCGGGTCGACTCCGATCATGTAGCGCGGCTCGATCACGTCGGAGCGCATCAGTTTGTACATCAGGTCGGTGCCGATGTTCCCGGACCCGACAATCGCAGCGGTCAACTTGGCCATGACACCTACTCTGCTCCAACGATGCCGGCCGAGGAAGGGCCGGCGTTCCTATCTGCGGAACACATTGCTAGCGGAACGCCGCCGACAGTTCTTCGACGACCTCGGCCGCGGTCATCACCTTGTCGACCGAACCGACCGATCGGCCTGCATACAACGCCATCGCGCCGATGTCGCCGGTTGTGTCGCGGCTCGGGGAGCTGACCCCGAAGCGTGCCATCGGCATGGCCTGGCCGTTCGCCGCTCGTGTCTCGCCGACCACGTCGCTCTGCGCTGCCGTTGCTGCTTCGATCGACGAACGCAACACGCGGTGGGGCGCATCGGGCCAGCCGACGCCGAACGCTTCGGTCAGTACCGAGTCGTCGGTTGTTGCGGCGACGAGTGCGTCGATGTATGCCGGATGTGCATACGACTCGCGGGTGGCCACGAAACGGGTCCCGACCCTCACCGCATCGGCGCCGAGGCTCAGCGCGGCGCGGATGGCCGCAACGTTGCCGATCCCGCCGGCAGCCACCACTGGGACACTGACCGCCTCGCGCACGGCCGGCACCAACTCGGCCAACGGCACGTGACCGCGTACGTGGCCACCAGCTTCCATCCCCTGGGCGATGACGTACTGGCAACCGGCGTCGACGGCTGCCTTGGCTTCGTCGACCGAACCGACCTGCCAGCCGCAGATCACGTTCTCTGGAACCCGCCTCGGATCGGGCCATTCATAGAAGAACTCCATGATGGGCGATCGCGCCGCAACCAATTCCTCCACTTCGGGTAGCACGAAGTGGGCGATGCAGGTGCAGCCGACAGGAGCATCGGTCAGCGCTGCGACCTCGTCGAGGTATCGCTCGACAACAGCGAGTTGCTGCCGGCCGACTCCGATCATTCCGAGCCCGCCGGCGTTGGCAACTGCCGCGGCCAGTGTCGATGTTGCCGTGCCGCTCATGCCAGCCTGCTGCAACGGCCATTTGCTCCCGACGAGATCAGTGAAGCGATTCATGTGTACTCCTACGGTCAGGCGTCTTGGAGGGCTGCGAGCTCAGCCGTCGCCTTCTTGTGACGTTGCTCGGCGGCCGCATGCTGGTCTTCGGCTCCTGCCAGCTCTTCCGTCGCGTCTTCCATGGCGGCACGGGCGGCGTCGAGCCGTCGTTCTGCTGTGGCGAGCTGGCGCACCGCACCTGCGACATCCTTGCGCGCCTGTCGCGTCTGCTCCGCTTGCGCGGCTCGCGCCGCCCGATCGGTGCCGCGATCGGGTGCTGGTTGGGACGGCGGCCCTGCGCTCTTTGGAGATCGCTTGGCTTTCGGCTTGGGCTTGAAGATTTCGGCATCGCTCATGTCCGCGATGGCGCCGAACCCGAAGTCGCTATCGGGCAGTTCACGCAAAGTTGCGTCCACCCAGCTCTCGGCGAGGTCCGGATGACGCGAAAGCTGGTCGACGATGCTGCGAATCTCCGGGCGTCGCTTCTCGGCACCCGTGTCCCACTTTGCCAGCGCCTTGACGGCCCGATCGACGAACGTTTCGAGTGCCTTTCGTCTGCGCTGTGTGGCAGCCGCGAGATCAGCGGCCTTGGTGGAGCCGCCCTGGATGTCACCCAATTCGGTCGTCACCTTCATGACTGAGTCCACTGCTTTGGGGTCGTCACCGGCCGCCAGCACGGCCCACAGCGGCACGGTCGGTCGCTTCAGCGATTGGTAAAAGGTCGCGCTTCCGCGATCCTTTGCCGCGCGCGCTTGTTTGACCATTCGGTCCCGTTCCGTGACGTACTGATCGGGCGCCACGTCGAGCAGCACTCGTGCATCGGCCGCGGCATCGCTAGGCATCGCCGTAGATTCGCATATCCCGGCAGCCGCGGATGCGCCGAGCCGCTAGATTCACCGGCGATGACCGACGTGGACGAGCATGGTCGCCCCGAACCTCCCGCAGCGGGCGACGAGGCCGCGACTCTCCTGGGCTTCCTCGACTACCAGCGAGCGACCTTGGCGTGGAAGTGCGCGGGACTTGATTCGGCTGGTCTCAATGCGACCGTTGGTCTCTCGTCGATGACCCTCGCAGGGTTGCTCAAGCACATGGCCTACGTCGAGTCCGACTGGTTCTCCGGCGTGCTGTTCGAGCGAGACAAGCAGCCGCCGTGGGACGCGGTGGACTGGACGGCTGACCCCGACTGGGAGTGGCATTCGGCGGCCGACGACTCCCCTGAGCAGCTCCTGACGCTCTGGCAGGACGCCGTGACCAACTCCCGCGCTCTGGTCGCGGAGGCATTGCCCAACGGCGGGATGGATCAGCTCGCAAAGCGCACCTGGCCCGACGGTGGCTCACCGAGCTTGCGATGGATCGTGGTCCACATGATCGAGGAGTACGCGCGGCACAACGGCCATGCCGACCTCCTGCGCGAGTCGGTGGACGGCCAGACCGGCGAGTAGTCGGTGTTGTACCACTTCAGTGAAGATCCCAACATCGAGCGGTTCGTGCCCCACGTGCCGCGAACAAATCCGGCACACCCACCGCGGGTGTGGGCGATCGATCGCGAGCATGCGCCGCTGTATTGGTTCCCTCGCGAGTGTCCGCGAGTAGCGGTCTTCCCGTTGCACGAGGGCGAGCGCGCCGCGTTTCAAGCGCGCTTCACGACGCCCGCGCTGCGCATCCACGCGATCGAATCAGACTGGCTCGAACGGATGCGTGCCGCGCAGATCTATCGGTACGAGTTCGATGGTGCAGCGTTCTCGCCGTGGGAAGACGCGAACGGTCAATGGATCGCGTCCACCGAGATTGTGCCTACGTCGATGACACCGATGGGCGACCTCCTTGTCGCACACGTCGATGCCGCAATCGAGTTGCGGATCGTGCCCAACCTCTGGCCGCTGTACGAGGTTGTCCTGGCCAGTGGGTTCGACTTCAGCATGGTCAGAATGCACAACGCCCAGCCGCACACATCGCCGTAGCATCGAACGGTGCTGGAACCACTGCCACGTGTGGAGCTGACGGACGCGCAGGCCTTCCTCGAGAAACGATTCGGCACCGACGGCGACGATGTCGAATATGTCGGCGAAGGCGCGTGGTCGCGCTGCTTCGGCTTCATGCTGAACGAAAGCGAGATGGTCATTCGGTTCGGACGTCACCTCGACGATTTCCAGCGCGACAGGATTGCGGCGCGTTTCGCAGCGCGCGACCTGCCGATCCCACAGGTCATCGAGATCGATGAGGCATTCGGTGCTTGGTATTGCGTGTCGACGAGAGGCCGTGGGACGCCGTTGGAACAGCTCGACGAGTCCGAATGGGTCGAGGTTGCACCGTCCGTGCTGACAACGCTCGATGCGTTGCGCCGGGCCGACATCTCGGCGACGACTGGCCATGGGCCATGGAACCATGCCGGCAACGCACCGCATGGCACATGGGCCGACTTCCTGGCCGCGGTCTCGCACGATCAGCCCGATTCTCGGACACATGGATGGAAGCAGTTGTTGATGGATTCACCGCAAGGTGATCGGAGCTTCAACGACGGGTACGCCCAGATGCTCGAGCTCGCCCAGGCCTTCCCCGGTCCGCGGTTCCTCGTTCACAACGATCTGCTGAATCGCAATGCGCTCGTCACCGAGGGGCGTCTGACTTCGCTGTTCGACTGGGGTTGCTCGATCTATGGTGACTTCGTCTACGAGCTGGCGACGTTCGTGTTCTGGTCGCCGTGGTATGCGGCGATCGAACACATCGACATCGTCTCGATGGCGCTCGACCACTACGGCGACATGGGCCTGGAGGTGCCGAACTTCAGTGACCGGCTGCGTTGCTGTTCTCTGCACATCGGCCTCGTGCACCTGGGATACAACGCGTTTCTCGGCGATCTCGACACGCTTCGTCTGACAGACGAACGTATGTCGGACTTTCTCGAGTGATCGCTATTTGAAGCGCACTCCGACTGTGCCCAGATCCTGAACGCGAGCGGTCACATGATCGCCGGCGTGCACGGCTATCGCCTCTGTGACACCGCCGGTCATCACCAGGCTGCCGGCCGGCAGTGCCTGTCCGCGATCGGCCAGCCACCGCACAAGGGCGACGACCGAGGCCGCGGGATGACCCATCACCGCCGCGCCGGCAGCGGTCCCGACCACCTCGCCATTGCGCTCCATGACCACCCCGAGCAACCGCAGGTCGAGGCCCTCCGGTCGCCGCGGCGCGCCGCCGACGACGTACCGGGCGGCAGACGTGTTGTCGGCAATGACGCTCTGGATGTCGAACTTGAAGTCCTTGAATCGCGAATCGATCACCTCGATCGCGGGCTGGACGAATTCAGTCGCGGCCAGCACCTCGTCGATCGAGACATCGCCGGCCAACTCCCGCGATGTGACGAACGCGATCTCGGCCTCAACCTTCGGATGGATCAGCTGGGTCATGTCGACCACGTCGCCGTCGGGCACGCACGTGTCGCCCATCAACACGCCGAAGACCGGTGTCTCCAATCCCATCTGCACCATTTTTGCCTTCGACGTCAAGCCGCCCTTGTAGCCGGTGAGGCGTCTACCGTTGGCCTGCCAGCGCCGAGACAACTCGGCCTGCACCGCATAGCCATCGGCCACGTCCATCTCGGGTCGACTGTCGGTGAGCTTGACGATGTCGGATGCGTCTCGCTGGGCGTCGTCGATGATGGTGGCCAACTCGGAGATGATCGATTCCGAAAGTGCCATGTCTGTGCTCCCTACTCGAACGTCACGCTGCAGCTGCCAAGTCCGCCGAACTCGCACGTCAGCCGCTGCGGAGTCTTGACCCAGACCATTGTCGACAGCGAGCCGGTGAGGATCACCTCGCCGGCCCTGCACGTGATGCCGAGGGCGCCGAGCGTGTTGGCCAACCAGATCAACGAGTTCACCGGCGAACCCTTCACCGCCGCGCCGGCTCCGGTGGCGACCAACTCGCCATCCACTTCGATGGTCATACCGGTCAGCGCCAAGTCGACCTCGAGAGGATCCTGGCGATGGATGCCCAACACGAAGACGCCGCACGACGCATTGTCGGCGATGGTGTCGACGACTTTGATGTCCCAGTTGTCGATGCGCGAATCAACGATCTCGAAACACGGCACGACGTAGTCCGTCGCTCGCAGCACATCGACCGCGGTGACCCCCGGACCGGCAAGATCGTGCTTCAACACGAAGGCGATCTCGCCCTCGGCGCGAGGCTGGATCAGCGAATCGAGTTTGATGGTGTCGCCATCGCTGTACACCATGCCGCTGAGCAGCTGTCCGAAATCGGGCTCGTCGAGACCAAGCAAGGTCATCACCGCCGCGCTGGTTGCGCCGACCTTCTTGCCGACGATCGTCTCACCAGCATCAATTCGGCGCTGAACCATGCGCGACTGGATGCGGTACGCGTCAGTGATGTCGATGCCGTGTGCCCGGTCGCGCAGGTTCGGCACCGTCCGCAGGTCGACGAGCGCCGCGTACAACTCGTCGCCATAGAGATTGACGTCGGCCGGGCTGAGGCTCATCGCCGTGCATCTTCATCTACCGCCGTTGATGTCGCCAAGCTGTCGTTCCGGCGGGCGGGACACATCGCTGACTCGAGAACGGATCAGCGCCGTACTGTGAGCCGGTGACCAAGGCCTTCAAACAAGAAGTGACCTTCGAAATCGACGGCCTCGACTTCTCGTTCGCCACATGGTCCGACGTGTCGGCCCTGTTCGCCATTCGCTTCCTCGCGAAGCACGACCGACCGAAGCGCGGTTGCGAGAGCGGCTTGTGCGGCACCTGCGAGTCGCTCGTCGACGGCGTGCCGACCCGATTGTGTCTCGTGCCTTCCACGTCGCTCGACGGGGTCTCGATCGTCAGCGGATCGAAGCCGGGTCGTTGACCAGCGCCTTCGATATCTCCGCTGCAGTGCGCACGACCATCCGCGCCAATTGTTCGTGGCGATCCTCCGACATCCGGATCAACGGGCCGGCGACTGACACCGAGGCGACGCACGCGCCGAGGCGGTCGAAGATCGGCGCGGCGATTGACACAACGCCCGGCGCGGCCTCGTCGGTACTGATCGCATAGCCGGCCTTGCGAACCTCGGCAAGTGCCTGATTCAAACGGGTGCGGGTTGTGATGGTGCGCGGGCCGAGGCGGGGGAGTCCCCCGGCTATCGCGTCGTCGACGTCAGCCTGCGAGCCGTACGCAAGCAGCACTTTGCCCGACGACGTGGCGTGCGCCGAGCGCCGCCGGCCGACCTTGGTGAACAACCCCATCATCTGCGGGCTCTCCAGCCGGTCGAGGTAAACGACATCGGGACCCGAGAGAACGGCGAGGTGCGTGGCCTCGTTGCTGTCGTTGTGCAACTTCTCCAACGGCACGTGGCCGACCTGGCGTAGGACCCGGCTGCTGACGACTTCCTGACCGATCTCGTACAGCTTCAGGCTCAGCCGATAGCGATCGCCGGCCGTGCGCTCGACGAATCCTTCTGCGACCAGGATGCTCAACAGGCGATGAACGGTGCTCTTCGGCAACTTGACCCGCCGTCCGAGTTCGGAAACCCCGAGTACCGGATCGACGAACGTGAATGCCGTGAGCAGCGACAATGCCCTGGCCACCGCCGATTCCGGTGACTCGCTCTTGACACCCATTGGCGACAAGTTAGTCCTGTTTCACTCAGCGGAACAGTGACGCCCACCCTCGATACTCCAGATCTCGCACGCTTGGTTGCCCGAGTCTGTGTAAGCAACCGCGCGAACGGGGACATATCGGCTTACACAAACACCAAGCAGTCAGTCCGCGATGCGACGAGGTTACGCGGCCGGTCTGCACAGCTACCAGTTGCACTCGGTGAGGTTGTCCCAGCATCGCCGGGTCAGTTCGGCACCGGCGAAGTACGCGGCGCGGGCTGCACGCCGCTTGGCATCGGTGTCGAGGTACTGCTCGGCGAACTCGCCGACATGACCGCCGTGGTCTTCGTCGACGGTGATGTGAATCGTGTGGAAGGCGTAGTCGTCGGGTTGCAGGATGTCGGTGTAGTGAGCCTTGAAGGCGTCGACGACCTTGATGTACGCCGCCGGAATTTGGTTCTCGATCGCCAGGATTCCGCCGAACGTCAACTCGTACCACGGCTGCTGTATGGCCAGCGAGTACAGGAATCCGCTGCTCGCCATCGCATCGACGTTGGGTGTCG